>CAXAVP010000421.1:0-1516 GCA_963972175.1 uncultured Arenibacter sp. | reverse complement strand
TTGTCCGTCTTGAATACTGTAGTCCAACTCCTCTTTTTCGGTCTTGGGCTTAAGCATTAAAAACTCCCTATCCTTTAGCAACCTATGGGTTGCAGAATGCACTTCTTTTCCGCTAATACTGGTAAGTAACCCATTAATGTCCTCCCATTGGGTAAAGCCGTAATCCTTAAAGAAATAATACAAATAAGCCTTGGTAGGGCTTAGGGCCAATAAAGTGGCCACGCCTACCTTTTCCACACCATCCACTTTTATGAAAATATTGTCCCTTATTTGGTTAATGTGGTTTATTGAAAGTTGTTGGGTTTGACCAAGATACTCCTGCGTTTTAAGAAAATTATCCAAAAAGTTAGGGTGTAACTCCATTAATTTGGGAACAATATTATGCCGGATATTATTCCTTAAGTATTTGGTATTCTCATTACTGGCATCCTCTCTCCAATCCAAACTGTGCTCTTGGGCATAGCTCAGAATATCGGCCCTGGAAAATTGCAATAGGGGTCTGGACATGCTATCGGTATGGGATGGTATACCGGTAAGCCCCTCTATTCCAGTGCCTCTCGACAAATTAATAAGGAAAGTCTCCAAACTGTCATTGGCGTGGTGTGCCGTTACCAATGTCTTAATACCATTATCCTTCATTATTTTAGAAAACCAAGTGTAACGCAGTTCCCGAGCGGCAAGCTGTACATTGGTCTTGTGTTGGGCCATAAATCCAATGGTGTCAAAGTGCGTTACATAGAAATCCCTATCCAAGTGTTTGGCCAGCCCTCGGACCAATTCTTCGTCCTTATCACTTTCCTCTCCCCTTAAATTGAAATTACAATGGGCTATTGAAAAATCCATTTTACAGGCAGCACATAAATGGGCCAAGACCACACTATCTACCCCTCCGCTACAGGCCAATATAAATTTACCTTCTTGTAGATGGGGAAAAAACCGGTCAATCTGTGTTTTAAATTGGTTTAGCACGGCGCTAAATTACGGAAGAAAAATGATAGCAGCTAAATGGCCACGCTATCCATTTGCATATTTATCCAAACAGCAATCATGTCCAAGGTGTCATTGCAACCTGCAGCGCTGAGATGTGGGTGGCATTTGTCAAGAAGACAAATTCACGTTTTTGTTCCTCATCCCAGTATCTAACCATGCGAAGTGATCCTGGATTGTACTTTTTCGGATAAAAGCCTATTAAATCAATTGTCTCATCAGAAAGTACATTCCTAGGGAACCTGCGTTTCCATTTGATGGTTTTGTATTGAAGGTTCTTCTTTGCCCTGACAACGAAGTAGGCTCCTACCTGATGAATCTTGTACAACATCTTAAAGCTATTGTAAGCTCGGTCAAATATATAGAAAGAGTCTGGCTCATAGGGGATCTCTTTCATAGCCTTTGAATCGTGCACAGAAGCTTCTGTAGTATGAAAAAATGTCGGAATCTGTGTTTCTATATCGTACAATGTACGCACTTTGATACCGCCTTTTTTCTTACGGAACTTTGCCCACCAAAATACGGAAAG
>CAXAVP010000420.1:0-1519 GCA_963972175.1 uncultured Arenibacter sp. | reverse complement strand
TTATGAAGCGGGTAATACGCTCCAGAGGTTAAGCATTTATTCAAATGCAGGTAGCGCCCTAGAAGTATAGGCTTAATAGTTTGGAGCGGTTTGCCCTTTGTCTTTGGGCGTTCCCTCCTGCGTCGGTCGGGCCCTTGGCTATATCCCTGGCTTTGCTGCGGGGATGCCGCCGCGCTCCCTAACGCAATGGATGCACATATAAAATAGCTGCTAGGACCATAGCTACTGCCCGGGGGCTAGCCTAAAAACCCTAAAATTATCCACGGTCATAGGGTTGTTTACGATACGTAGACCAAAATAGCCACTGCCGTAAGGATTAGGGTCATAAAAATCAACGATGCACTGGCCATCGCGGTAATACTGAATAATTCCGTTATAGGCTATGATCTTGATTTTTGTGACTTTATTTGGTTTTATCAGGTATTTGGGTTCTAAAAGGTCATGTTCCGGTAACAAGGGTTTGTCACCATTGCCCGTATACCATCTAAAACGTGTTTTGCTGTTGTCATGTCCGCCAATACCCATTTAGTAGAGTCGTAGGCTGTCATAATTGCTGAACTTACCGCCGCGCTTTTCAGAATTGGCAAAGAGATCATCGGGATTTTCGGGATCTTTGGCCATCCAAAAACAATTTAGATCGGAAACCCGGTCTTGGGGGCCCCCTTCATCTATAACATAGTCATCATCTTGGATCATAATGGGGCCTTCCAATTCTTCTTTAAACCAAATGGTGCAGCCGGCCAAATCGGTAATTTCCAATTTTTCTATGACAATCATATTCTTTATGGAAGCATCCAAGGTAGTGGGAACTGGCAGATGGTTTATAATGGCCAGGACAACGAGTCTTTTTGGGCAGATAACTTTGGGGATAGGGACTATTTCATTGAAAGGATCCATACACTTTGGACTTTTAGAGGGACTTGGGGTTGTAACAAGGAGTTGATACTTGAAAAGCTCAAGGATGTTGATCCCATGGTCCATGAAAATGAGGTAAGGGAAATCCGTGCCAAAAACACGGAAAGGAAAAGCTATTGGACGTTACAGGAGCGATTAAAACAGTTACAAGTGTTAAATTTTAAATTTATAGACAGAATAATTACAAAAAATGTATTTGAAAATCAATTTTTTTACGGAATTGATAGTTTAAAAAATAAACGTTGAAGTTTTTGCGCTGGTTGTTCATCGAAAATTTGAGGATATATAACGATTATTCCCTTAACTTATCAACAAACGAAACTAGGTCACTGAAGAGAAAAAGGTTTAACCTTTAACCACGGGCTAGTTTATTAACTCCCCTAAAATGAAAGTACAACTACTCAATTCACTCTTTATTTTGCTGTTAAGTTTATTTTTATTGCCATCTGCCAGAGCACAAATAGAAGGTGGATCGCCTCCCTATGTCCTTAATGTGGACCAATTGAAAAATTGGAGTCCAACGGCCCCAACCGCAGATGACAATAATATTGCCACTGTGCCTCTGGCCAAGCGATTTTCTGCATCCAATTCACAATTGAATCCA
>CAXAVP010000419.1:0-1522 GCA_963972175.1 uncultured Arenibacter sp. | reverse complement strand
GAAATCTATTATTGATTTAATTATGGTGGAACTAGTAGGCAGATATAATATTTCGAATATTGATCTTGAAACATTTAGCGCAGGTTGGAGTGATTTTTTTAAAAACAAATTATGGGTAACCATTGAGGAGATCTCTACAACTGGGAAACAAAAAGGAGATATTAATTCAGCATTAAAAAGATGGTCGAGCACAAAGTGGTCCACAAACAATATTAAGTTTGGAAAGATATCAAATGAACCAGACGAGATGTTTTGTAATTTTAATATTAACTCAAATTCTAAAACAGCAATGACAATCAAAGACGGTGATAGAAGATTATTCATAGTAAGATTTGATAATGATAAGCCAGAACTAAGAACACAAAATGGAGAAGAAGGAACAGTGCTCTACAACTGGTGTGAAGAAGAACAGGGCTATGAGAAAGTTTTAAATTTCTTTAAGACCAGGGACATAAAAGAGTTTGATCCATTTGCCTGGCCACCAGAAACAAATGCAAAAAAAGAAATGATCCTAAAAACTACCGGTTGGAAGTTTAATAAGTTATTTGAAGCGTATGAGGATAATAAATGGCCATTCTATCCTGGGGTAAAAATATATTGTCCTTTCCATCTCGCAGAAATATTTGATTTAGATAAAGAGGATTGCTTAACAAATATGAAAAAATATATGCACATAGAGAAAATTTGTAGAGCACAGAATGTACAATGGGAACGACATTACGACAGTGGACACCAACTACACTCAACTCCAGGGGATTACAATCTTTGGACCAATGAACCAAACTTTCTAGAGCTGAAACCATTAGAAGCAACCAAACTTTATTTACACCCAGTAAACAATAAAGCGTTTGGAAAACATTTTGTTCAAGACAAACGCCATAACTACAATCTACAAAAAGAGTTTGCAGATAAGTTAGGGATACCAGAAAATCCCAAGGTTCCATTTTAACAATCATCACACCCAAAACCCTGGGTAAGCTCGGGAGCCTATACAGCATACAATAATAAAAAAATATTATATTTGGTTGTTATGGTTGTTATGGTTGTGAAACATCCAAATTCCAATACTTCCAGGTTGTTAAGTTGCTTGTGATTTGCTTGTGAAATTTTTTTATAATTTTTTTTTATAATTTTTTTTAAGCTTTTCGTAAAAAGTGAAAATGTATTTATTGTAAGTCTAAGAGCATAACCAACTATATATACCTAACTATAAGTACCTGTTTCTGAAAAAGGGGGTTAGGGGGTATCAATGACTTTCTATGTTTAACTTTGCACTGGTACCTCTATTTACTTTTTCCGGCGAAGCCGAAGATGATCGGGTCTGGGTGATCTATTGCATTTCCTTATAACCGGTTATGACCGAGCGAAGCGAGACATATCGGGCCCGGGTAAACAGCGTTCTAATATAGCAAACAAAGCAAGTAGTCTTATATGAATCCCCCTATCGTATTGGTGCCGTAATAGGACTCGAAGAGGAAGAAAAGGTCTCTCCTGTTCATCCTAATGGTATATACAGAATAAC
>CAXAVP010000418.1:0-1580 GCA_963972175.1 uncultured Arenibacter sp. | reverse complement strand
CATCTACAGCCACAGGGTCCCGAGGTAAAAATCCGGTATCCCAATTAAATGGCGCATTCACAGTACCCCATCCAACAAACAGCAGGAGAATAAGTACCGCAACCAGTTTATTTTCAATAAGAAATTTAATTCCTTTGTTGAGCATATTAAGTAAGTATTAAACAGTTAGAAAGTAGGTTAGGCCCAAACCTCAGGCATAACTAGTTGAGCCCTGAACAGCAATGGCCATTGGGCTTATTTCCTAATGTTTAATAATCAAATAAGGAATATCTGATCCAGAATTTGGATATCCCGTATCAGAGGTGGAGGGGTATAATCTTTAAAAGGGACAATATTCTCATCTAGCCTTTCAAATAAATTAATGTAACTATAAAATAAGGAGGTGAGAAAAAGTTGTTGATCAAAAGAAATATGGTGGAAATTACTTTTTAGTTCCTCCTGCCCTTCTTGGGAAAATTGAACGTCTTCACAACAATCCATATCCATTTTAACAATGGAACACTCGGTCTCAGATGCAGACTCTTCTAACTTCATCATGCAGGTGTCCACCTTTTCCATGATACTGAAATCTACCAAATGCTCCCCACAATAATGAAAATCCACCGAAAAGGACAAGGTGGAGAATAGCACTAAAAATGCCATTGCAAGGGACGCTATTTTGGAGACCATTTTTTTCATTGGTAATGCAAAATTACAAATTTTAAAGTTTTGATGTGGTTTTTAACAGAAATTTGGAAATATTGATCATTTTATTTGCATCTATTGGCAGAACTAAAATTGGAAACTAGAATATATTTTTGTGTTCCCCGTTGATCTCCAAACCCTTCTTATCAGTTGTAGAACAAAAGATTTTCAGCGTACCAACTGAAATAAAAAAAAAGGAACAAGGGGTTCCCCTTATTCCTTTACTATGCACTACAATAACTGCTAGGGATTTTTAACACTGCCTCCCTCTTCTAGATAATAGGTTAGGTTGACAAATGTTAGAACAGTTAGCATTGTTACTTTTTACCTAGGAACTAAACTGTAATTATGTTTCCCCTTAACAGCTAATAAATTTAATTTTAATCTCTGGATCCTTACAGTTTAGGTTCCCAACCATTTTCATAGTCACGACTCCACAAATTCATGGCATCCCTATCGAACATACGTCCGGTTTTTTCGTCAATATCAAAACCTCTTCCAATTCTATATGCAATATTGGAATAATGAACCATGGCCATTGTTATGCTACCATCTGAAATTGGTCCGTTAGCTTTTGCCTTACCACGAATGGTATCAAAGAAATTTACGACATGTGCCGTAGACATATCTCCTCCCCCTCCTAAAGCGGTTCCTGCCTCATTGGAGGCCGACTTGCTGTCTTTTACCAACTTTCCTTTACGATCAAAAAGTTTGTACATATTTCGGTTTACAAAAACCGTACCTTCACTACCATATATAACGGTACCCCTTCCGGAACCATAAGTGTTATAGGCATTTCTACTTTTTCCGTCCCATTGTATTACCTTATCCCCTGAAAACTTAAAAGTAGCCTCCATGGTATCGTACATTTCCCAGCCGTCATCCACAAAATGTCT
>CAXAVP010000417.1:0-1621 GCA_963972175.1 uncultured Arenibacter sp. | reverse complement strand
GTTATAGGTAATATCAGTATTGCTCTTAATCTCAATACTGGCAGTACCCCCATAGGCCTTGGCTATTGCCGGTACCATTTCTTCCATTCTTTGGGTAATTTGCCTTTGCATGTCATAATCCAATGTTCTAATGGTTCCTATCATTTCTGCACTTTCTGGAATAATGTTAAAACGCACCCCACTACTTATTTTGCCTACGCTGATAACTGCAGCCTCATTGGTTAAATCTACTTCTCTACTTATAATGGTTTGCAGTCCGTCTATTATTTTGGCACTAATAAGTATGGGATCTATTCCCTTCCAAGGTTGGGACCCATGGGTCTGCTTTCCTTCAACCTTTATTACGAAACGTTGTACGGCAGCCATAGTACCTCCTGGCTTATAACGTATAGTTCCCACCGGTGTGGCAGAGTTGATATGCAGCCCAAATATGGCATCCACATCGGGGTTTTTCAGCACCCCTTCTTTTACCATTAAAAGAGCTCCTCCTTCTTCCCCTGGTGGTGGCCCCTCTTCGGCAGGTTGAAAAATAAATTTTATGGTTCCTTTAATCTTGTCCCTGTTTTTGGAAAGTATTTCGGCCACCCCCATCAGAATTGCGGTGTGCGTATCATGTCCACAGGCATGCATTACTCCAACTTCCTGTCCTAAGAACTTAGCGGTTTCCGAAGATTTAAAATCAAGATCATTTCTTTCGGTTACGGGGAGGGCATCAATATCTGCTCTAAGTGCCACTACCTTACCCTTTTTGTTTCCTTTTAGTATGCCAACGACACCGGTTTTCGCTACCCCAGTTTCTACCTCTATTCCCAACGATTTTAAATGTGCTGCAATTTTTTTGCCCGTCTTGTACTCCCTGTTGGACAATTCCGGGTATTGATGAATATCCCTCCTCCAATCTATTACCTTTTGCTCAATGTTTTTGTAGTCCTCTTTAAAATTATAACGTTGAGCGGTGGACAGTAGGGAAAATAACAGCAAGTAAAGGATAATTAGGTACTTCATAGAATTACGAATCAGTTAAAAATAAATTTATAATACCCTAAATAATGACCAAAGGATAAAGAGCTTGTACGAGTGTTGCGGGAATGTCTTATAAAAAACAGCATAAAAAAAAGAATCCTTTTCATATTAGTGTATAAACCATAAATATATTCAAAATTGAAGTATTTATGGGGCCGGTAATCATAATTGTTCGACTTGATTTTTTGATAAGGCTATTTATAGCTAAATTCACCGTTTGAAAAGACCTTAATCTCAACACACGTTTTGGAGAAGTATATTAATGAATTAAATGAGGCCCAAAAGGCTCCGGTCCTTCACAAGGACGGTCCCTTAATGGTCATTGCAGGAGCAGGTTCGGGGAAGACTAGGGTATTGACCTACCGTATAGCCTATTTGATGAACCAAGGAGTGGATTCCTTTAATATTTTGGCTTTGACCTTTACCAATAAGGCAGCTCGGGAAATGAAGACCCGTATTGCAGATATAGTGGGTAATGCAGAGGCAAAAAACCTTATGATGGGTACTTTTCACTCCGTTTTTGCGAAACTTCTAAGGTTTGATGGGGACAAATTGGGCTATCCGGCCAATTTTACCATTTATGATACTCAAGATTCCC
>CAXAVP010000416.1:0-1713 GCA_963972175.1 uncultured Arenibacter sp. | reverse complement strand
AGTTCCTCCTCCTCCAATGGAATGGAGGTCCAATGCAACCAAACTATCTCCCCCGATTTGCTTCTATATCTGTTTTCAAAATTGACCAAGGGTTTATTATTCAATAGATTGTCACGATAACGAGCTGTAAGCTCTCTATCTTCCTCATGGATAAAATCGCGGATAGGCCGGGAAAACAATTCTGTTTCACTATACCCCAGCACTTTAATTACCGCAGGGTTCACCTTTTTAAAATACCCGTCATAACCTGCAATACAATGCAAGTCCATAGACAAATTAAAAAAAGGTTCCAAGCTTGGTTTATTCCGGTCCTTCATATAAATTATTGGTGACGGATAATATAGTTTAAAATATCCAATCCAAAAATTTAAATTCCATAAAACACTACCTTCACCCAGCTCATTTACACACTATTTAATAACAGTGGTCACAGAGGAAGGGTCTCTAAAAATAAAAAGCCGCAAACTAGATTAGCTGCGGCTTTTAATATTATTTTTTACTTCTGTGGCGCTCCCTAGCCAACAATGTATTTTTAAGTAACATAGCAATGGTCATGGGGCCAACACCCCCTGGTACGGGCGTAATAAAAGAGGCCTTTTTACTAACATTTTCAAAATCAACATCCCCGGTAATATAATAGCCTTTTTCTTTAGTTTCATCCGGTACCCTGGTAATACCCACATCTATAATAACCGCATCATCCTTCACCATTTCTGCCTTTAAGAAATTGGGCACCCCTAGGGCCGAAATAACAATATCTGCCTGCGAAATAATCTGGGTGATATTCTTGGTATGGCTATGGGTCAAGGTAACCGTTGAGTTTCCTGGCCATCCTTTTCTCCCCATTAGGATACTCATGGGCCTACCAACAATATGGCTACGGCCAATTACCACGGTATGTTTTCCTTTGGTCTCTACCTTATATCTTTCTAATAGCTCCAATATCCCAAATGGGGTTGCCGGAATAAAAGTACTCATATCCAAGGCCATCTTACCAAAGTTGGTAGGATGAAAGCCGTCTACGTCCTTATCAGGATCTACGGCCAACAGCACCCTTTGGGTGTCTATTTGTTCAGGTAATGGCAATTGCACTATAAACCCGTCTATATCATCATCTTGGTTAAGCTCTTCTATCTTATTAAGTAGTTCTTGCTCGGAGATGGTACTTGGCAATTGAACCAAGGTAGACTCAAACCCTACCCTCTCACAAGATCTAACCTTGCTTCCTACGTAGGTAAGACTGGCCCCATCGTTCCCCACGATAACCGCTGCCAAATGTGGGACCTTTTCTCCCCTTTCCTTCATTTTGGCCACCTCTACCGCAATTTCCTCCTTAATTTGATTCGATACTTTTTTACCGTCTAAAATTTCCATTTTAAAGTAATCAGTTTACCGTGACAAGCTTGGGATTATGCGCTCCACTTGCCAGGGCCATTAAATATATATATTGTACAATCTACTTATTCCTCTATTTATTACCGGGACCTATCTGTTCTCCTTTTAGCAATTATCATGTAAAACAAGCCAATATACTCCAATCAACAGTATAGAAATGTCTTAGATTCCTTTTTCTATAGTACTTAGAATAATTGCAGACTTTCCATGCCGCTTTTGGAACCTATCTCATTCCTTTCATGCCCCCCATCATCTGCATCATTTTCTTACCGCCACCACCTTGCATCACTTTCATCATTTTACTCATTTGATTAAACT
>CAXAVP010000415.1:0-1725 GCA_963972175.1 uncultured Arenibacter sp. | reverse complement strand
GCTTTAAAAGAAAAGAATGTATCAATCGCGCTGCCTAGTAAGGCAAAAACTGAAACAGTTAAGCGCAACAATATGATATAAAAAAAGCGCCTTAGGCGCTTTTTTTAATTGGTATAACCCTTTCCTTTACCGAAGCAAAGTAGACGGCGACCAATGCCAAAAGAATGCCAAGGATCTTTAGCGGCCCTAAATGCTCCTTGTATACTAACAATCCGAACAGTACCGGGATTACCAATGACATTTTAGTGGCCACCGAAGCCACGGATACACCACTTTTTTGTGAGGCAGCCGCCATAAGGTTAAAAACTACTATAAATAAAATGCCCAATGCCAATGTGCCCAAAAACCAGGGTTTGCCGGGAATGGCAGATAGAACAATATCTTGGTCATATAATAGTAGGCCTACCGTGGATGCTACTACGTAATTGGTGGTAATGGCATAGGAGGTTTCTATTTTATAGGTGTCGAACAACTTGAAAATAACAAATATCAGGCTCGAGAATAGAATACTTAAACCAAGATCCAACATCCTATATTCTTTCCATTAGCTGAACAATATCTTCCTTTCCTACCAAAAGATTCCAAGTTTTTATTCCCATTTTTCCGGCGGCATCGGTATTTTCTTTGGTGTCATCAATAAAAAAAGTGTTTTCTGCCTGTAAATCATTTTGCTCCAGTACGTATTGATAGATCTCTTCGTTTGGTTTTCTAAGTTGTATTTCATGCGACAGGTAAAACTGTTCAAAACAGTTTTTAAACCGCTCAAACTTGTCGGTACCCATGATGTGTTCTACATGGGGTATGTGCAAGGAGTTGGTATTGCTCAAAAGAAATAGCCTATAGTTGTTTTCTTTGGCTAAATTCTCTATAAACTCTAGCCTGTAGTCCGGGAAATCCAATAACATTGAATTCCAAATGTCCTTTATGGCCTTTGGGGAAAGATGTGGAAAATCGGGCTGTAGTTGTGCCACAAAATCTTGAGGGGAAATTTTTCCAATTTCAAAATCTGCGTTCAAGGAATGATATTTGGGCAAGAATTCCTGAATACCGGAATTTTGCATTGCTTTGAATACTACCTGTTTATCCAAGTTAATAAATATATCCCCAAAATCGAATATGATATTTTTAATCATTTTTAATATGTGTTAAAAGATCTTTCCCTATGTGCTGATGCCCACAATGTACGCCATGGAGGTTGGGCGCCCTTAATCCATTTTTAAAAAGGGTACTTCCCCTAAATATCCTAGCTTCGTCCCACAACCCGGAATCAATAAAATACTGTAGCGTTTTTGCCCCTCCTTCTATAATGACACTGACGATATTGTTTTTCAGAAGGGCATTGCAAATTTGGGCAGCTACCTGATCCTTGAAATCTATTTTCTCATAAATAAGTCCATCTTGTGAAGACGTTTTATCCTGCTCCGTAAAGACAATAGTTTTTACGCTGCCATCCAATACATGATAATGAGGTGGCACCTTAAGGGTTTTATCCACAATAATTCTAACCGGATTATTGCCGCTCCAATGTCTGACGTTTAATTTGGGATTGTCATCCAAGACGGTATTGGTGCCTACCAAAATAGCCTGCTCCTGACTTCTCCACTTATGTACAAGTTGCTGGGAATAGGGGGTGGTTATCCAAAAAGGTTCTGGAGTGTTACTTCTCTTGTCTTTTTTGGGCGCTATAAAGCCATCGGCAGTTTCTGCCCATTTCAGGATGATATA
>CAXAVP010000414.1:0-1743 GCA_963972175.1 uncultured Arenibacter sp. | reverse complement strand
AATAGAAACAATTATTCAATTGACAATCGGCGTGCAGATTGTCAATTGAATAATTGTTTCTATTTTTGCCTAACATATGCAGAAAAAAATAAACATAAAGAACAAAAGGGCCCGGTTTGATTACGAATTGCTGGACACTTACACTGCAGGCATTGTATTGTCTGGGACCGAAATTAAATCTATTCGGGAAAGTAAGGCTTCCATATCAGAAAGCTTTTGCGAATTTAATGAACGGGGCGAATTGTTCGTTGTGAATATGCAGGTAGATGAATACTCACATGGCACCCACTACAACCACAAACCCAAGGCAGAGCGCAAGCTCTTACTAAACCGTGGAGAACTTAAAAAATTACATAAAGAAGTAAAAAATACCGGCCTCACCATAATTCCCTTAAACTTATTTCTTAATGATAGAGGCTTGGCTAAACTGAATATTGCCCTGGCCAGAGGAAAGAAATTATACGACAAACGCGAAACCATTAAGGATCGGGATAATAAGAAAAACCTGGACAGAATAAAGAAAAGCTTTAATAATTAAACCTTCCACTAATTCTTGTCCTCCAACAAGGGAACAAAACGGAATGACCCCAGTTCCTTTTTTTCAAATTCTTTGGCAGATTTCCTCACAAACAAGGTCATAATCTGTTCATCTGTTCCAACCGGTATTACCAGTCTACCACCTATTTTAAGCTGGGCCAACAAGGGGTTGGGAACAAAAGGAGCACCGGCGGTAACAATAATACTATCAAAAGGAGCCTCTTCGGGTAAACCTTTATAGCCGTCCCCAAAAATTACTTTTTTGGGTCTATAGCCCATCTTTTTAAAGAAAAGATTGGTTTTCTTAAATAGCTCCAATTGTCTTTCAATAGTATACACCCTAGCCTTTAGTTTTAATAAAACGGCCGTTTGATACCCGCTTCCGGTACCAATTTCCAATACTTTATGATTTGGTGCCACCTGCAAGAGCTGCGACTGGAAAGCTACAGTATAGGGCTGGGATATGGTTTGATCGGCTCCTATGGGAAAAGCCTTATCCTGATAGGCATGATCTTCAAAACTACTATCCAAAAATAGGTGTCTGGGCACCGCTCTTACGGCATTTAAAACGGCAGTGTCCACAATCCCCTTTTCCAAAAGGATGTCTGCCAATTTGTTACGCATGCCACGATGTTTAAAGGTATCTTTCAATTGATTGGTTTTGGTCTGTAAAGTTAAAAAATGATACATTTAAAATAAAGAAAACCTAAAATATATCAGGGTGCAATCTACCACCTTTGCCATTGCCCTTTCAATATTAGAACATTTTTTTCTAAATAATTCAACCCAATCCTTTTCACAACGATATAAACTCCTCTGTAACCAAATACCACAAAATTCGCTTTGACGTTTTGCAGCAGAGGTGAACTTTTGCTTTTTAAGGTACTTAACTTGCAAACTATCCTTATTTTTGAAGAAAATAATTAAATATGCTTAATGTTGGCGTCCTTGGAGCAGGACATTTAGGAAAAATACATTTACGACTCCTTAATGAGTCCAAAAAATACAATTTAGTGGGTTTTTACGATCCTGACGTAATGAATGGCGAAAAAGTAGCAGCCGAATTCGGATACACTTTTTATGATAACATCAACAAACTTATTGATGAAGTTGACGTAATAGACATTGTCACCCCTACCCTTTCTCACTTTGAATGCGCCAAAAAGGCTATGGAAAAAGGGAAACATGTATTTATTGAGAAACCCA
>CAXAVP010000413.1:0-1946 GCA_963972175.1 uncultured Arenibacter sp. | reverse complement strand
AATACATACCAAATAACGCAAATTGTTTTATATTTTCATATAATCCCATTACACCACCTGAGGGTACGACTGTATTATATAACAAATTTGTCAATCTGTCAACAAGTGGTATTTGTTCCGTCGTTGGTAAATCCAAAATTAACGTTTTAATACCAGCAATCATTACGGCTATAAGTCCTTGTTTTGCTACAGTAGTTCCAGCAATATTATATAATCTATCTGCCTCCTCCACATCAATAATTTCTTTCATATCTTCTTCGTGTAAATATATTGTTCTCCCTGCGTGGAAAAAATTCATAGAAGAAGGTGGTAGTAAAGGTATAGGGTCGTGTATGTCAGCAACTCTAAACGATGTTAATTGTGTTGCTACTATTCTTGCTGAGGCTCTATCCATTCCTCTCGGTGAACCAAAATTATAATTTATTGCTCTCCTTTCTCCGTAATGTTTATTTAACATATAAGCAAGTAATACACTTGGGGGTGCTCCATATGAATGTCCTGTTGTATATATAAGAGTGTCTTTGTTAATATAAGTGTTGATAAAATCCATTACCTCGCCTTGTGTGCTTAGAAAAAAATTTAAAAATCCTTGATGTAATAGTAATCCTTCATAATTTGTTTTATCGGCAGCCAAATCTTGTACTAAATCCGCTATAAATAAGTCGGGTCTCCCAGTTGTAATTCTACCAAAATCTGTTCCCCTATATGCTATACTAATAACATTATCTGTTCGAGAGTAATACATTCTACCTTGTTCGCTTACAGCAAAATCCTCACTTCCCATAGTTCTAATAACATCATAGTAAAAAGTATCTTGTTTTGGTTGGAGTGAATATTTTTCAAACGCCTTATATGAATGTTCGCACAAATGAAGCATATGAAGCGCCATATTAACATCAAACCCGACATCATCATCAAATTCATTATCTTTTTCTGGTTCAAAGTCAAAATCTGTTGCTCCTAACAATTTTCTTAATGGTCTTGGTCTTTTTGGTGCTGGAGGTAATGGTGGTGGCTTTGGTTGTACTGGTTCATCAGGTTTTGATGGTTTCGGTACAACTGGTTTTGGAGGTTTCCAATCAGGATTTAATTTTCTTTTAATGTCTTTCTTTGGATTTATGAATGGGTTATAGTCATCACTATCATCATCTCCTGTATATGGTGGCGGTACTTTGTCTTCAGGTCTTGGTTTTATATTTTTTTTATCACTCCCTTCCAACCATTTTTTTCGATTAGAGAGAATTTCATTCATATCAGCATCATAATATTTTTGTTTGTTTTTCTTATAGTATTCAATCCAATAGGGCTTCGCTTTTTTAAGGTCAATCATAAACTGGTATTTTTTTGGATAATTATTCTGTGCTACTTGCTCTCTCGATAATTCAGTCCCATAAGCCTTTTGTTTTTTTCTATTCCACACATTCCACTCTGCTTTTCTTTTTTCTTCATAAGATTTTATTATTCGTGCTCTCATAGGTTCAGGCAAAACGGTATTTCCAGCAACCATATCTTCACTCTTTTTCCATTTCACATTAATATCTTGGAAATGTTTAGCATACTCTCTATCTACTCTAAACTTAAAATTTTTATTTATTTCATCAGTTCTTGCCTGTAATGCGGTTTGAAAAGCAGGGTCTTGGTTGGTTTGGTCTTCAAAGTGTCCTAACATTCTATTATCCATAGTATTTAATTGAAATCTTTCGTCCTGTGCTTCTTTTGTATCTGCTGTTAAATTATAGGCTTTCGTCATAAATTTATTTCTCAAATCCATTTCTCTGTATGCGTCGTAGATTGCTTTTAATTTAATTCCTCCTGCTTTCTGTGCATCCACATCTACACTCATTAGGTCACTGGCACTATCTGGGTCTGTTCCAATCATATTTTTTAACCAATCCCATTTTGTATTGACTGCTCCTTGCCCTACTCCACCCATGGTCATGGTGACG
>CAXAVP010000412.1:0-1946 GCA_963972175.1 uncultured Arenibacter sp. | reverse complement strand
TAGAACTAGCAGCTTAGTCATTCAACTAATTGTCCAGTTTTTTGTTGCAAGTCCAAGAAAATTATTGTGAATGATATTAGAAGTAAATAAAATTTCATTTTTAGTTCGTTTTTCTGGTCAATAAAAACCATTCGTAATTTAAAACATTTAAATCGCTTCCATAAGCTTTTGCTTCAAATATATCTCCCTCATCATTGCCACCCCCATAGAAATTGTACACATTGCCATTTTCATAATCTCCGTAATGCACATATTCGTGAAGTATGGTTACTCCAATAAAAAACAACAATGCGTCCGCCTCATATTGACGTGAAGTATTATGTTCTAACCCATCAAGGTAATTCTTATTGAGAAATAAGGTACTTGGTGTTTCAGGATCAAAAGCTCCTATTGTATTAGAATCAGTCCTGGGAGAATCATCGTTGTCAAAATCAACAATCTCCAATACTGGATCTTCATCCCACTGTAAATCTTTTTTTATAGTGTCCAAAGGCAACCGTGTCACATCTATAATTGCATTGGTTATTTTGGTTATATTGGCCACTCTCGGCAACTGGTTCATCAAATACTCAGTTAGTTTGGGATAGTCCGTTTATATTGTGCAGCCTTAGATTCTGGATATTTAATGAAGGGAAACCACGATACTAATGATTCATTTACGAGTGCTTCTATAATTTGTGTGCCTAGTTCTATAGACTCCTCGCTACACTGGTTGGCCGTCAAAAAGTTCTTTAAACCAATTGTCTTTCGCCCATCCATATTCAGGGCACTTATTTGATCGGCATTAAGTAACCCAACACAATTTACTATGTCGGAAATAGCCTGTACCGTCAGATTGACACCTATCGTACCTTCAACGTAAGAATCATCACAACAAGTTAGTTCTTTTCCGGTCATCACACCACCCTTATTGGTATGTGAATTTGGAGCAGGAATTATAGTTATAGTCCAAGTGCCAGGACCTCCTCCACCCTCCGGGCCCGTACATTCATTGGGCGAATCATGTGAGCTGCTTCTCCAATCACAGACCCAACTTACAGTTATGATGGTTCCACCTCCGTAATTAGAATCTGTACCGCTTCCATCTCCAATGGGTTCTAAAGGGTTGCCCGTACTACCACCTCCTCCACTGCTCCCACCATTCAATATGGTCTCGTCACAGATAACAATCTCATCAATATTCTGTACACAAGTATCCTTGGAGAACAACTCTGAGTAAGAAGTAAAAGGGTATTTATATAGGGTGCTTGTAAATTCTGAAAAATCCTTGGTCCCATCCATAAAGCTCTTTACAAAATTATCGTCCATACGATATTCAATTATAGCGATGTTATGTTTCCCATTTTGAGCAGCACTAATAACATGATTAAAAATTGAATTCGGCCTATCCGTCTCTGGCAACAGTAATAAAGAATAATTAACATTACCTATCGTGTCAACAACCTTTAAAATATTCTCCAATTCAACGTCTCCATAAGGTGTAGATGTAAATCCCGATTTGGAGGCCTTGCCGGAACTTGATCCAATAAGATCTAGGATAACAGAAATCTCATCCGCGGTGACATTCGCTACAGAAATAGGAATCCCCGGATCAATTTCCTGAGATTTAATTGTTTGGTGGTCCTTATCACAATTGATCAAAAGTACCATAAGGCTGAACAATAATATTTTATTCTTCATAATGGTTAATATTTTTCCTTACAGTATTACAGAAATTTCAAACTAAATAATGATAATTTTAAATAAAAAAACTATTTATTATCAATATCAGAAAATTCCGTATTTATTTTTATACAACTAAACTGATTTCATGGAATTAGTCTAGTTTATCAAATTATTTAAATTTTGGGATAAAGTCATCAGATGTAAGGAAAGTGATTTTCAATATACTCGGCATTTTGATTAGATATCAATATTTATTTAAGATGATTGTTATATTATTTTGC
>CAXAVP010000411.1:0-2084 GCA_963972175.1 uncultured Arenibacter sp. | reverse complement strand
ATTTACTGCATCTGGCCAAAACCCTCCTTGGGACATACATCTTTTATGCTGTCCTTTATATTGGCTTATGGCCTGCCAAAAGTATGGTGTTCGTTTAAAATTTGCCAAATAATTAATTTTGATTTTTATATTGTAACAAAAAGCAAATTGTGACTACTAACCAACAACTAACTATTAGAGCCGAGTGACCAAAGATTTGGAACATCAATTCGTAAGGGAATTAGAATGCAATCAGAATATAGTGCATAAGATATGTACTTTGTATACCAGTGACAGGGATTCCCACAACGATTTGTTTCAGGAAATTACCATTCAGTTATGGAAAGCCTATCCAAAGTTTAGAGGTGATTCCAAATTTAGTACTTGGATGTACAGGGTAGCCTTAAATACGGCTATTACACTTTATAGGAAGTCAAAAAGAAGTGTGCCAACCCAAGACTATGAATCGGTGATTTTTAAAATAAAGGCCGATGAATATGATCCTACCGAAGAACAACAACTTAAATTAATGTACAATGCCATTAGGCAATTGGGAGATATAGACAAGGCCCTGATCTTTCTTTATTTGGAAAACAAGGACTACAGAGAAATAGCGGAAACACTAGGTATTTCTGAAGTAAATGCAAGAGTGAAGATGAACAGAATAAAAAATAGATTAAAAACAATATTAAATCCCTGAGAATATGATGGATGAACTGGAATTATTAAAGAGGGATTGGCAAAAGAAAGGCAAGGATTTGCCAAAGCTCTCCTATGATGAGATTTATAAGATGATATGGAAAAAGTCATCTTCTATTGTTAAATGGATTTTTTTCATCAGTATTATTGAGTTTCTACTTCCCCACCTTTTGTACCTACTCCCTTCCATGAGTAAAAACATGGCGGTATGGAAAGATTTGGGATTGGGCAATTTTCTCTTGTTGTCCAATGTGGTTCAATATTCCGTTGTACTCTTCTTTATTTTTCAATTTTATAAAAGATATCGGGAAATTTCCTCCTTGGACAATGCCAAACAACTGCTTGCCAACATCCTAAAGACAAGAAAAACAGTGAAATACTACGTAATTTTCTGTTTGTCCTTAATTTTTATATCCTTTATGGTAATGGCGGTTGGCATCTACCTTAATGATGACCCAATGTTGGCATTGGGGTATAGCAACCAAGTAGAAAACATCAGTCCGGAAAAATTAAAGACCACTTTGCTTGCCACAGTGGTTATCCTAGGGGTTGTAATAACCTTGGTTATGGGGTGTATCTACTTTTTGTTGTATGGAATACTACTAAAGAAACTAAAAAGGAATTACCGTGAGCTTAAAGACATGGATGTTTAAACCCTAAACTTTCTCTTTTTGTTTTCCTCTTCGTAGGCCATTAGTTCACTTTTAGGAATAACCTTTAAAAAAGAAGGGTGCTGTTCTATGGCATATTCCAATTTTTCTATAATGGAATCAAAGGACTCGTTCTCATAATCTATATCCAAAGGTTCCTTAATAACCATGGATTGTAATATCCCTTTCTTTTTTATCCGCAATCCCTTTTTGTCGAACGAGCGACGAAAACCATCTATGACCACTGGTACTACCACTGGCTTGTACTTTTTTATAATATGGGAGGTTCCTTTTCGCAAGGGCTTCCAAGGGGTTGTAGTACCCTGCGGGAAAGTAATGACCCACCCATCCTTGAGCGCTGTGCCTATATTGGAGATATCGCTCATTTTAACCTGTCTCTTTACATCCTTGCCCTCGGACCTCCAGGTCCGCTCCACACTGATAGATCCGGCATAGGCCAAAACCTTGGTCAATAAACTCTTTTTCATGGTCTCCGCTGCCGCCACATAATACATATTTAGTTTTGGCTGCCATATATACCCCAAATTCTTTATAGAATCTTCCCTACCACTCAAACTGGCGTTAAAAACATGGAACATGGCCACAACATCGGCAAAATAGGTTTGATGATTACTTACAAAAAGTACATTTTCGGGTGGCAATTTTCTAATAATATCGGAACCTTCTATTTCAATGGTATTAAAGCCCCGGTATCTTTTATGGGTAATTACGGCCAAAATACGAATAAGCCACTTT
>CAXAVP010000410.1:0-2088 GCA_963972175.1 uncultured Arenibacter sp. | reverse complement strand
CATTCCAATGAAATTAAAATAATAATCGTTTAGATTACTAATTTATGTTTTTTTGCTTAAAATTGAATATAATCGAATTAAAAACTTATCAAATTTATTGATTATCAGTAGTTTCTTTGTCTTTGCCCTGCATTTTCCTGATGTTCTCTTCATTAAGCATATAGTCCTTCATTTTCTTGCCTTTACTCACTTTTATTAGGAATAATGGCATGGCCACTAAAAAAATACCAACGGTGCCAGAACCGATGCATTTGTTGGCCAAAGTCAAATCTTCCTCCTTAATACTAAATCCGTAAATAATGGAGGCGATCGATGCTATAAGAACTAGGCTGATAATATATTTCATAACCGCAAGGGGTTTATGGGGTTAAAGTTATTAATTTTCTTCTATAGGCCGTTAGCAGCTTGGACTTGGAAATAAAGCCAATGTATTTCTCATTTTTTATAACCGGAAGATTCCATGCGCCGCTACTTTGAAACTTTTCCATAATGTCGGTCATTTTATCCTTGTCCATTTCAATAACATCCGGAGGGGCATTCATAATGTCACTTGCCATCACTTCCTTGTATAGTTTTTGGTCGAACATAATAGGGCGAATATCATCCAGTAAAATAATCCCTAGGAGGGTACTGTCCTCTTTATTTAGTACGGGAAATATGTTTCTGTTAGATTTCACTACCGCCTGGCGTACTATATCGCCCAGATTCATTTCAGGAAAGATAGGGGCAAAATTATCTTCAATGACCTTGTCAATATCCATCAAGGTTAAAACGGCGTGGTCCTTGTTGTGGGTAATAAGCTCTCCCTTTCTGCCCAATTCCATGTTGTAGACCGAATGGGGGTGTACGTATTTGGTAATGGAAAAGGAGATGGCCGAGGTAATCATAAGTGGGACAAACAGTTCATATCCTCCCGTTACCTCCGCAATAAGGAAAATTGCCGTAAGGGGGGCGTGGAGCACCCCTGCCATAAGACCGGCCATGCCTACCAATGTAAAATTACTTTCAGAGATTTGATTTGGGAGTATGCCTAGGGCATTAATTATTTTAGCTATGCAATTGCCCATGATGCTTCCCATAAATAGGGTAGGGGCAAAGATTCCGCCAACTCCGCCAGCACCAAAGGTTAGGGCACAGGCGATAATTTTGAAAAAGACCAAACCGGCAAGGAGGCCGATAACCACCCAGGATTCACTCAGGTCCAAATGAAAAATGTTGTTTTCCAGTACCTTTTCCGGACTGCCAATTATAAGGTTGTTGATAACGTCGAACCCTTCACCGTAAAGCGGTGGTACCAGGTATACCAGTATTCCAATGGCTGTTCCCCCGTAGAGCAGCCTTTTGACCCGGGATTCAATTTTGTCGAATATTTTTTGGACCCGTTCATACACTTCGGTAAAATATATTGAGGTTAGTCCGGCAGCTGCCCCAAGGATAATAAAGAAGGGGATGTCCGATATAATAAATTCGTCCTCAATTTGAAACGGCAGTAAAATATCACTTCCAAAGAAAAAATAGGAGGTTATTATTCCCGATAGGGAGGCTAACAACAATGGTAGCATGGAGGCAATGGTAAGGTCTAGGCTAAAGACCTCAATGGCAAAAATAATGGCCGCAATGGGGGCTTTGAAGATGGAGGACATGGCACCTGCTGCGGCACAGCCAATAAGCAGGTTCCTTGTGGTCTGGTTTACATGGAGCATTCTTGCAATATTGGAGCTAATGGCCGCCCCAGTTGCCACAGTAGGGCCCTCCAATCCTACAGACCCACCAAATCCTACAGTTACGGGTGCCGTTAAAATGGAACCGAACATTTGATATTTTCGCATGAGCCCCTTTTTTTTGGAAATGGCGAAAAGGGTAGATGGTATCCCGTGGCTAACCTTGTTACGGATAATATATTTTATAATAAGGAAAACAATGGTTAGGCCTATAATGGGAAAAACAAAATAAAAGGCATTGTGGTAGTATCTTACCAAATTGCCTTCTAAAAGGTGCTGAAAAAAATGGGTAAGGTTTTTAAGGACCACGGCCCCCATACCAGAGGTGAAACCTACCAAAATACTAAGCAGGTAGGTAAATTGTCTT
>CAXAVP010000409.1:0-2094 GCA_963972175.1 uncultured Arenibacter sp. | reverse complement strand
CTACATAGCTAGAGACGTCACAGGGGCAAAATATCAAGAAATTCAAAAAAACCTACTGATCGATATAGGTGTATTGTTCGGACATGAAAGGGAATTAAAACCATGCCTTATCAACGTATTGGATTATTTGACCAGTATTGCCGAATATTCCCTTGGTGAAATTTGGCTGCTTAATTCGGAAAATACGCATTTAAAACTCGTCGCGGACTTCAATAATATTATAGACCAACCCGGTTTAAACCGCAATAGACAAGAAAAACTATTTTCAATTGCGGAAGGCATTGTAGGTTCCACTTGGGAAAAGCAAAGTATTCAAGTATGGAACAAAAATAACAAGACCAACATTCAAGTGCTGGATTACCCAGAAGCTAATAAATTAGAGAAATTAATAGGAATACCCCTTATCCATAACGAACAATTTATTGGCGCTCTTGTAATAGGGATTAAAAATGCGAACAAATCCCTTGTTTTTCAAAAAGGACTTTTCTCAGAATTAGCCAAGCACCTAGCCGCTGAAATTAAAAGAAAACTCATTGAAATTGAACTGGACCATATAATTAATTGTGCTCCGGATATTATATGCAAAACAAGCGCTGATGGGTACTTCAAAAAAATAAACAAGTCGGCCTCATCACTTCTTGGATATTCTGAAGATGAATTGTTGTCCAAGAAATTTATAGAATTTGTTCATCCAGAGGATCAAAAAATAACCTTAAACCTGTATTCAAAACTATTTCAAGGGAATTCTTATCAGCACTTCGAGAACCGTTTTATTACTAAACAAGGAGGAACCGTTTGGCTGAGCTGGTCTGCAAAATCAATTGAGGAGGAAGGGGCTGTATATGCCGTGGCAAAAGATATAACAGAAAACAAAGAACTCAAAAACCTACTTAACGAAGTTACAGACCTAACCCTTATAGGTGGGTGGGAACTAAACTTTAAAAATTCACAAATATATTGGTCCGATATGACCAAAAAAATACATGAGGTAGAACCAAGCTATTTGCCTACCATTGAAAGTACCCTAAGCTTTTATAAGGATGGGGAAGCCCGGGAAATAATTCTTGCAGTTATAGAAAATGCGATCCAAAAAGGAGAGCCCTGGGACCTGGAAATACCAATTGTAACAGCCAAGGGACAGGACAGGTGGGTAAGAATGATAGGTAAACCGGAATTTATCAAAAACCAATGTACTAGAATTTTTGGAAGCTTTCAGGATATAAATGATTTAAAAACATCCCAATTTAAAATGGAAAAAACCAATAGGGAGAAAAATAATATCCTAGAAAGTATTGGTGATGCCTTTATTTCTGTTGATGACAATTGGACGGTAAACTATTGCAATGCAAAGGCCAATGAGGTGTTGAACATCGACAAAAAAAATATACTCGGACATAATCTTTGGAGCGCCTTAAAGATTCAATTTAGCCCCAAGGACTTTATTAAATACCTTAAACCCATCAAAAAAGGCGAAACAATCTATTTTCAAGACTATTTTACCTCTATTGATAAATGGCTTGATATTAGTATCTATCCTACGGAAAATACCTTATCTCTTTATATTAGGGACATCACCGAGAAAAAACTAAATCAGGTTGCGGTTGAAAAACAAAATGAAAGATTGAGGGAAATAGCTTGGACACAATCACATGTGGTAAGGGCCCCATTGGCAAGAATGCTTGGGTTGATTGATTTGATTAAGGAAGAAGAGCTATGCGAAAGGGAAAAAAACGACCTACTAGACCATATCTATTCTTCAGCAACCGAATTGGACGGTATAATTAAAAATATAGTCCATAAATCCCAACTCGTTATAGAGATAGACAAGAGCAATATGATTGATAAAAATGTTTGAAATAATTAGTTCCTATACCACCTAATATGTATGTAATCTGTGACTATAAGGCCGCAAGACCTTAGGTTGCCGGAATTGAAAACTTTATAAATAATAAAATATTTTACAAACACCACAGAAAGAGAAGACAGAACCTTTATAGTCGATACAGTCTTCCCCTAGAGTTTATCCTCAATTTCCTAGCGGGACTGTAAATTATTTTGTGTTTTTGCTCTGAGTTAGTCGAAAAATGATTTTGA
>CAXAVP010000408.1:0-2131 GCA_963972175.1 uncultured Arenibacter sp. | reverse complement strand
TTTAATTTTTTTACAATCGTTTTCAGGTCTTAATTTTATTAAATATCTTGCCTTTGAATAGTAATAGAATCAAGGCCTGATAGGCAGCTGATTTTAAGATAAATAGGATTCCCCCAACTAAAATAAGGGTCTCCTACAACACAAAATTTGTTAATACCATACCACAATTTACATCAATGAACAGCTTTAAACTGAACCTACTATTTATAATTCCACTATTCTTTTTGGCTTGTGACGGCACTAATAACCCTTCCAAATTATTCCAAATTGAACTGGAAGGAAACAAAACAGCGTTTCAAAAAAATGATGTTGTAGGTATCGCTGTTAAAAATTTAAAGAATAAGGATATAGAAGAAATAACCTATAAGCTAGACAACGAGGAACTTACTTTAAACGATAACAAGATTACATTGGACCAAACGGAACTGGGAGCAAAAACCCTGACCGCCAATATTAGTTTTGAAGGGGAAACCGTGGAGGTCTCAAAGAATATAAAGCTATTGGCAGAAAAAGCTCCGGAGATCTATACCTATAAAATATTAAATGAATATCCCCATGACCAAAATGCGTATACCCAGGGATTGGAGTTTCACCAAGACACCCTTTATGAAAGTACCGGAAAAAAAGGCAAATCCTCCCTGCGCAAAGTAGACTTCAGGACTGGAAAAATACTTAAGAAGATAGATCTGGACAATAATTATTTTGGTGAGGGCATAACCATTCTTGACAACAAAATTTATCAACTTACTTGGCAAAGTGGGATAGGATTTATCTACGACCTTAAGGATTTTAAAAAAATTGACAGCTTTAAATACAATCAAAGCCGTGAGGGATGGGGTCTTTGTAATGACGGCGAAAAAATTTTTAAAAGTGACGGTACAGAAAAAATATGGTTCTTAAACCCACAGACCATGGCAGAAGAAGGTCATTTTGAAACTGTTACAAACACTTCTATATTCAACAAAGCCAACGAATTGGAATTCGTTAATGGGAAAATTTACGCCAACGTATATCAGAAAGAAAGTATGATGATCATTGACGCCAAAAGTGGTGCCATAGAAGGCGTAATAAATTTTGGGGGACTCAAGGATAAGGTGACCCAGCACCAAAACCTGGACGTACTAAATGGAGTAGCCTACCATCCGGAAAGGAAAACATTCTTCGTAACCGGAAAAAATTGGGACAAATTATTTGAGGTAGAAATCCTTAAAAAATAACTATGGAAGTTTTTGAAAAGACCATAAAAGTACAGGAGGATGACCTTGATGATTTAAATCATGTGAACAATGTACGGTATGTACAATGGATGCAAGACATTGCAAAGGAGCATTGGCAAGCCAAGGCCCCGGAAGAATTAGTGAACACAACGGTCTGGGTAGTATTAACTCACCACATTACCTACAAAAGTGCCGCAAAATTAAACGACAATATAGTAATCAAAACCTATATAGCTAAGTCTAAAGGGCCAGTTAGTGTACGGGTCGTGGAAATGTACAATAAGGAAAACCAACAATTATTGGTCAAGTCCAAGACAGAATGGTGTCTACTAAATTCAGAAACTTTTAAACCAATGAGGATATCCCCCGAAGTTGAACGAATTTTTATCAGCTAAACTCAACTATTTGACCAAAAGCAACATATATAATAAAGGATATCTACTAGTTTTTCTAGTTATTGCTTTCGTATACTGTTCTTGCAGACAAGACTTCAACTACAAAAAAAGTAATGGCAACTTGGAATTTTCCAAGGATACCGTACTACTAGACACTGTTTTTACGAGTATTGGGAGCAGCACCTACACTTTAAAGGTATACAACCGAAGTGACGAGGATATTAACATCCCAACAATAGGGCTCAAGCAGGGAGATCAAAGTAAATATAGACTAAACGTAGACGGGGAAGCAGGCTACCATTTTATGAACACTCCCCTCTTTGCCCACGATAGTCTTTATATTTTTATTGAGGTCACCTATCACTTACAAGAGAATGACCCCCAAGAATTTCTGTATTCTGATGCCATTCAATTTGATAACGAAAACTATTTGCAGGAGGTACAATTGGTTACCTTGGTCCAAGATGCTATTTTCCTTTTCCCAAATAAATCCATAAACAGAGAACGGACAACCATTGC
>CAXAVP010000407.1:0-2167 GCA_963972175.1 uncultured Arenibacter sp. | reverse complement strand
TTCTGGTATAACAACATTTAAATAAGCACACACAAACATAGTAACAGGTGCTAGGACAAAATGCCAACATAGGGCAATGCCGCATGTCCAGCCGATAAAGGGTCGCCAACCGGCTACAAATATAGACTTATGTGTTGCTTCAGTTTGATTTATAGCTAATTGCCCTTTTGCCAATTCTTGAGCATGATTTTCTGCCATTGTAGCCACTTGATGAGCCAATTCGTTTTTCTTATCTTTATCTTCTATAAATTTTCCAAGAAGATTTGAAACGGGCCCTATTAACGCTGTGAGCATGTGCATTCCTTTCTTTTAAAACGACTATCTATCCACACCTTGCCATAATAAAGAACAAATAACCAACCTGTAAATAAAACACCCTCTATATAGCTTAGATCATTCCAAGCGTTTAATACCATATTTTCCATACTATTTACCTACTTTCTTCATTGCTTTTATATGAGACTTTGAGAAACTTTTACCTTTTTTCATATCTTTCTTCATTACTTTCATATGTTTTGTTGTGTGATGCTTTGAATGTTTTTTCAAAGTTTCTCTTTGTTTTTTACTTATTTTTATCATTAGTATATCTCCACTGTTTTAGGATCTATTTTTGGTATTAATTTGCACATACATTGATATGTTTCTTCTTCTTTACCTTTTATAATTGTCTGGTTATGCAATCTTTTTTTATACGATAAACAATTATTTATATCTTTAAAATATATTCCGCCTTCCATTTTTAGACCTAAATAACAGACAAGCATGAATGCTGTCACTTTTTATTCATCCAAGCTGTAGTTCCCATATAAGCTCCTACAATACCAGCTCCAGATAAATAAAATAAATTACTAATATCAGCTAACGCTTTGACACGCTCTACATCAACAAGAAACATAGCTAATGTAAAAGCACCCATAGCTATTAATGTTGCTCTTGCCATTCTTAATTGAGCTAATTGTTTTCTTAACTGAGTCTCAGTCTCTTTTATCATCTTAGCATTTTCTAATTCATCATCGGTAACTATACCGTCACCATCCAAATCATACTCATTGTATTTACTGTTATTTTGTAATGTTTTTTTCATAGGCTTCTTTAATCTCTTCTATTGTACGATTACAACCAACACAAACTTTCTGCTCATTTAACTTACATACACCAATACACTTACTCATTTTGCTATACCTCTAAGACTTTCCATCACTTTGTCTATTGATGGTTCATCGCCTGGATTATATTCACAAAGATATGATCGAGGACATCCCACCCTAATATCAGTGTATTCTAACTCGTATGTTTTTCTGTTTGTTCCGCTGTTTGCCACATAAATACAAGCTATTTTATCATTTAATGCTTTTTGTGTTTTTAATCTGCATAAAACCATTTTTGGTTTTTTTACCAAACCTTGATTTATTTTTTGTTTTTGAGTTAATGATTTAGGTGTGTATTTATATCCATCTGCAAAAGATTTACTAAACACACTCGCTAACATTAATAAGAAACCACCTATAACTAAAACTAAGAATAACCATCCAATACCTTCGCCTATTTGCCTTCTTAGCTGTTGTTGCTTGTATATAGTGGCTTGTCGTTCTTTTCTAATTTGCCCTTCCATTTGCAACAATTCGTCATAGGCTTCAGGTCCATGAGTAAGATTTAGAAACATCTTGAGTTCGTACCTTTGTTCCTCAAGTTTCTTCTTGGCAGAATAAGCCTGTAGTGCAGTAGCTTCAATACTTCCACCACCAAAGACTTTACCGAACACTCCTGGATTTTTTGCTTGTTTCTCCGCATTATCAACATCTGATGCTGCTCCCATCCAACGGCTTATATCTCCTGACATTTGTTCAATATCACGACCAGCTTGAAATCCAGCCTTAATTGCACTAAATGCTTTTGACGCTACACCTACAGCTAATGATATGGTTACTGGATCTATAGTAGGTCTCCATTAAAAAACGCCTTCAAATCTTTGCGGTCTAGCTATCTTTGAGAACTTTGTTATTATTTTTGCCTTGTTTTTTGGCTTTTCCTGTTTTCTTTGGTTTATCTTCTTTTGCACTTTGTTCCGCTTTTGGTTCGACATTCTCTATAACCTCTAATGTTTCCAAAGATTCTTGTTCTATTATAGCCTCAACATCTATCAAAGGACTTTGATCTATTATTGTTT
>CAXAVP010000406.1:0-2182 GCA_963972175.1 uncultured Arenibacter sp. | reverse complement strand
TAGGAAACCCATAGTAATCGAAAATCTGTTGCTGTTCAGGCGATACGTTAACAAAAGTTCCTCTGGTACACCAGTGAGCCGAAACCACCAAAGCAGCTTTTACTTCATAATTTTTTTTCAATTCCTTTCCCAATTGAAATAAGGTATTCCAAAAGGTGCGTTCTTCTCTTGAAAGCGGAATATCCATAGGATTGCCATGCGAAGTAAATAAAACAGGCATCTTTTTTCCTTGAACAGGAAGTTCATCCGTATATTTTCTAAAGCTGCTTAAGGTATTCACAATTGTTAGTCCTAATGTTGCTAATATAAATTGTTTTCTATCCATTTTAAGTTGACTGTTCTAATACTGGATTTGATTAAGAAGGATTTCCACTGATTAGTCTTGTAAACATTTCAGGGGTTCTTAACCAAGCAGTTACCCAAATAAACAACAGAACGATGGATTGAAAAACGTAAGGCTCGTCATTGGCCATATGTACCAATATGGCACCTCCAAAATAAGCACTCAATAACAATACCCCTAAAACAGCAGTGCGAGGTATCAAAAACAACAATACACTTACCAATTCGCCCAAAGCTATGATGGTTATCATTGAGCCCAAGCCCCATTTACCGAAATTTTCAACCATTTCGGGGTTACCTATTAGCTTTTGGCTGGCACTCATTACTAATAAAGCGGTAAGCAATCCTGCCATTACCCAACCTGTAATTTTTCTTTTTTTGCTCATAATTTTTTGTTTTAAAATGTTTAAACTCTATTTTCATCTGCAGTCCAATTTTTTATGCTTTCTTTTATGGCTTTTGGACTAAGGTTTTCTTTGGCTGCTCGCTCTATCAATGCTGCTAATTCTTCATCTGATGCAAATCTAGTGGCAACCAGTTGTGCCATAGTTAATTTATCTTCTAATTCTTCTAATCTGTTGCCTGTCAAAATATAATAGCGTAATCGTAGTTCTGCTCTTATGGTTCTGTCTTGATTTTTTGTGGCATACAATCTAGCTATTAAAGAAGCGAGAAAAACACTTAAAGCTAAAATCAGAAAAAAGATTTTTTCAGTCAGACTGTGGTCAGAGAATAGCAATACAATACTCAATATCACCCCAACAAGTGTGAGCGGAGATAGAATAAAATGATGAAGTGGATTGTAACGGACGTGATTTTTAAAATTTTGCATATTCAATTATTTTTTGGTTATACTTTGTTTAAAATTATTTACAATGATGCTCTTTAGTTAAGGCAATTAGCTTTTGCAAGGTATGTTTCATCTGGTCCATTTCTTCTTGACTTATCCCTGAATGACTAATGGAGCAAGATAATTTTTCAGGTATGTAACTCGCCTTCTTTTTTAAATTTATTCCTTTTTCTGTAAGGCTTATCTCCACTACACGTTCGTCACTACTAGAGCGTTTCCTTGAAATAAAACCTTGACTTTCCAACCTTTTAAGCAAGGGAGTCAGGGTGTTGGACTCCAGCATTAGTTTACTGCCAATATCATTTACCGTCAGGTTTTGGTATTGCCAGAGCACCAACATCGTTAAATATTGAGGGTAAGTAAGCCCCAACTCGTTGAGCAGGGGCGTATAAAGTTTGGTTACCACTCTAGATGCTGCGTATATCGGAAAACAATACTGATTTTCAATTTCTAATTCAGCAGAATTTTTCATTTTTAAAGAATTTTTCGCAGGTAACTTTCCATTTTCTCCGGCTTGGTGGTAGGAGCAAATCGTTTGACCGGCTTTCCGTTTTTATCAATGACAAATTTGGTAAAATTCCATTTGATGTTGCTACCTAAAATGCCTCCAAGTTTGGATTTTAAATACTTAAAAACGGGGTGAGCATTGGGCCCATTGACTTCTACCTTGTCGAACATAGGAAAACTTACCCCGTAATTAATTTCGCAAAATTCACTAATCTCATTGGCTGTGCCTTGTTCCTGCTTTCCGAATTGGTTGCAAGGAAATCCCAAAATAACCAACCCCTTGTCTTTGTATATTTTATACAAATTTTCCAATCCCTCATATTGTGGGGTAAGTCCGCACTTGCTAGCAGTATTTACCACCACTATGGTTTTACCTTCAAACTCTTTCAAAGAAATGGTTTCTCCGTTGAGTTTTTTTGCCTCAAGTTCAAATAAGCTCGCTTCCATTTTAATTACTTTTTAGTTGGAAAATAAGTTTTGAAA
>CAXAVP010000405.1:0-2224 GCA_963972175.1 uncultured Arenibacter sp. | reverse complement strand
AGGATTTATAAGGGTAGATGCCAAAGTAGTACAAGTAAACAACAATACCTACCAAACCAAGATCAATGTATCGGATTCTGGAATTGGCATTAAAAAGGAAAAGCAGAGGCATATTTTTAAAGAATTTACGCAGGCAGAAGAGCATACAGATAAAAAATATGGAGGTTATGGTCTAGGCCTTACAATATCCAAAAAGCTTACAGAACTTCTGGGTGGAAAAATAAGCTTGGAAAGCGAGGAAAATAAGGGGAGTACATTTTCCGTGGAAATACCTCTGCAAATGTCCCAAAAACCTCTGACCCCTAGCCCAAACGTTGAGATTGGCCCCAAGTCAGAACTCTCATTACTCATTATTGATGACGACCCTTCCATGTTAAGGCTCTTGAAAGAGGTGTGCATTAGCTTGAACATAAATGCACACACCTATAACAATTTTAATAACATTGGAAAAAAGGATGAAATTAGGTATGATATAGTGCTAACCGATATACAAATGCCAAACTTCAGCGGTTTTGACGTTTTATCCAATTTGCGAAACAATGGCTACGCCCATTATTCCGTACAGCCCATTGTAGCCATGACCGGCAGAAAGGACATAAAAAAAGAACACTATATAAGAGAAGGCTTTTCGGATATCCTACAAAAACCATTTACAAAAGAAATGCTCCTAAATGTCTTAGTAAACTTGTTCCCAAATACAATACGTGAGGCCACAACCGATGAGACAGGACAGATCCCTGCAACAACTACAGACTCCTCCCTTTTCAACTTACAGCTCATAACCTCCTTTTTAGGAAATGACCAAGAAGGGATAGCTCAAATATTGGAGACCTTTTTAAACGATACTTCTTCTAATATGAAACAATTAGGAAAGGCCATTGAGGCCACCGATATAGAAAAAATCAATACCATTGCACATAGAATGCTACCCATGTTCAGACAACTAGATGCCACGGATATTGTTCCATTATTGGAAGAACTGGAATTGGTGAAAAACAAGGAATCATCAGCCAAATCCCTGAAACAAAACTATCAGCAAATAAAGAATAGGACTACCGCTTTGGTACTGGCCATTCAATCACACCTGGCTACAAGTCCAAATTATAGTGATTAATTTTATTGTATAAGGTTTTACGTGTGATCTGCAGTAGCTTGGCTGCTTTTGATTTATTAAAGTTCGCCTGCTTTAAAGCCCTTAATATTTGTTCTTTTTCGTATTCTGCCTTTGAGAAACTGTCTACCGGCAAATTCACTTCTTTGATTTTATATACCTCTTTGGGCAGAGCTTCTTTTTCTACATACTGGCCGGTAGTAAGCAAAACCGCCCTTTTTATAATATTTTGCAATTCCCTAAGGTTCCCAGGCCAATGATATTGTTTAAATATCTCCTGAACATCCTTAGAAAAGCCAGCTACCTCCTTTCCTAGGGAGCTATTGGCCTTTTTTAGAAAAAAATCGGCAAAAAGCGGTAAATCCTCCAAACGTTCGGACAAAGAAGGAATTTCTACCGAAAATTCATTGACCCTATGAAACAGATCCTCCCTAAAAGACCCTTTCTCCACGGCATCTGTCAAATCTTCGTTGGTTGCCGTAACTATACGCACATCTACCGGAATCTCTTTAGTGCTTCCCACCTTTTTAATTTTCCGTTCCTGCAGTGCCCTTAATAATTGAATTTGGTTCCCATATGAAAGATTGCCAATCTCATCCAAAAACAGGGTTCCGTGATTGGCAGCCTCAAAATGACCAATTTTATCTTCCACCGCCCCAGTAAAACTCCCCTTTATATGTCCAAAGAATTCACTGGAAGCAATTTCTTTGGGAATTGCACCACAATCTACCGCTACAAAACTATGGTCCTTGCGTTTACTATTGTCGTGAATGGCCCTGGCCGTAACCTCCTTACCGGTCCCACTTTCGCCAGTTATTAAAACCGACATATCTGTGGGGGCCACCAGCTTAACATATTCGTTTAATTTTTTGGAAGCCTCACTCAAACCAGCTACCACCTGATTCCCCACATCACCTCCAGAAGTATTTTCTTTATCTTTACTCTCCCTTGAACCAACCGCGGTATCCTTATTAAGTTCTTGGCGCAAAGCCCCCTTAATCTGCATTAAAATCTCTTCCGGGGTAAATGGTTTTGAAATATAATCGTACGCTCCTTTTTTCATGGCCTCTACAGCCGAACCTACCTCGGCGTAGCCGGTCATGACTATTACCT
>CAXAVP010000404.1:0-2225 GCA_963972175.1 uncultured Arenibacter sp. | reverse complement strand
GTGACAGCAGGGTTGGAAACTGATCCCGATTACAACGTACTGAATGCTAAATACTATAATACGACCAATAATATCCTTAACTATCTTTCTTGGTCCATAGACGCACAATATTCCAATAAGTTCACCAAGCTGGCCTATGAACTTGAGTATCGTAAATTGTTTGAGAGCAACAGACAGTTTAATTTCAGATTTTTTGCAGGTAAATTTATCCGAAATGAAACGGCCGGGGTAACAGACTTCTTTAGTTTTGCATTGGATCGCCCTACGGATTATCTTTTTGATTATGATTATTTGGGTAGATCGGAAGGGTCGGGAATCTACAGTCAGCAGATCATTGTTGCTGAAGGAGGCTTTAAATCCAAATTAAAATATCCCTTTGCCAATGACTGGATGGCCACTGTTAATACCAGTGTCAATATTTGGCGTTGGATAGAAATTTATGGAGATATTGGTTTTGTGAAAAATAAAGGGACCAAAGAGCGACTGGTTTATGATTCCGGAGTACGCCTCAACCTTTTGACCGATTATTTTGAGCTCTATTTCCCCCTGTACTCCAATAATGGTTGGGAAATTGCCCAGCCCCAGTACGATGAAAAAATTAGATTCGTCATAACCTTTAGTCCCCGTACCCTTACTGGCCTGTTTACTCGAAAATGGTTCTAGAATATTAACAAATTCTTATAATTGGTTCGTTATTTTACGAAATTGACAATGATTAATTTATCTCCTCAGCATTCGTTAAAGATTTATTAAATATTATAAGGTCTCATAGGTTGCAAAAACCATATTGATTTGATATTTTTGCTAGAAACCATTAATTCCGTAATGAACATAGATTCCAAAGCCAGTAACGATATTTCATTTGATGATTTTCAGGAACAAATATTAAAGGATTACGAAATTGCTGTAATCAGTAGGGAGTGTAGCCTATTGGGAAGAAGGGAAGTTTTAACGGGTAAGGCAAAATTTGGAATTTTTGGAGATGGAAAGGAACTTCCACAGCTGGCAATGGCCAGATCTTTTAGGGACGGGGATTTTAGAAGCGGCTATTATAGGGATCAAACCTTTATGATGGCTTTGGGGCTACTTACCCCTAAACAGTTCTTTCACGGTCTTTACGCCACCACTGATATAACCAAGGATCCCATGAGTGCCGGTAGGCAGATGGGCGGACATTTTACCACCTTTAGTATTAATGAAGATGGTAGTTGGCGCGATTTAACAAAACAAAAAAACAGTAGTGCGGATATTTCCTGTACTGCAGGACAAATGCCAAGATTGCTTGGTTTGGCTCAAGCTTCCAAGGTATATAGAAATGTAAAAGATATCAATAACCCTAAGTTTTCCGACAATGGGAATGAAGTGGCCTGGGGTACAATTGGTAACGCCAGTACCAGTGAAGGCGTCTTTTTTGAAACCATAAACGCCGCAGGAGTCTTACAAGTTCCTATGGTCATAAGTGTGTGGGATGATGACTATGGTATTTCGGTACATGCCAAACACCAGACTACCAAAGAGGATATATCCAAAATTTTAGCTGGATTTCAACGCGATGAAAATAATGCCGGTTATGAAATTTTAAGGGTCAAGGGCTGGGATTATACTGCGTTGATACATGCCTACGAAAACGCATCGGACATTGCTAGGGACGAGCACGTACCTGTAATTATACATGTTACGGAACTTACCCAGCCACAAGGCCATTCCACCTCTGGTTCCCACGAGCGATATAAAAGTGAAGAACGCCTAAGATGGGAGAAAGAAAATGATTGCAACAAGCGCTACAGGGAATGGATACTTGAAAATAAAATAGCTACCGAAGAGGAATTAAAAACCTTGGAGAAAGCAATTAAAAGACAGGTAAGGAGTGCCCGTAAAGAAGCCTGGGAAGAAACTTTAAGACCGCATAAGGAACAAAAGAAAATATTGGTCAGCTTGTTGGATCAAGCAGCACACTCCAGTCCCAATAAGAATTTCATTGCTAAATTAAAAAATGACTTGATAGCCATTGAGGAGCCTATAAAAAAGGATTTGGCTTCCAAGGCCAGAAAGGCATTGCGTTATTTATTAGGTGAAAACAGTAAGGAAAAGGAGCTTTTGGCCCAATGGACCAATAACTTTTTAAAACAATCACAAGATAAGTTTAGTACACATTTGTACAACGTACAGGATAATAGCGCAATCCATGTGCCAGAAGTAAAGCCGACCTATACCGAGCAAGCAGA
>CAXAVP010000403.1:0-2227 GCA_963972175.1 uncultured Arenibacter sp. | reverse complement strand
AGCTTTAAGGTTCCCGAGGGGTATTTTGATTCACTCGCGGATCAAATTATGGACAAGGTTGCCATGGAGGCGCCTATAGAGTCTAAAAACCAAGGCTTTAAGGTGCCAGAAGGTTATTTTGACAGCCTAGAGGACAAAATACATCAAAAATTAAATGAAAGTGATACTCCGGTCATCGCCCTTAACCCATATAAAAAATATTACTATTTTGCTGCTTCCGTTGCAGCTGTAATACTAGTATATTTAGGCATTCAATGGAATGTGGACGGCACAGCTGCTTATTCGGACCTGGCCATTACTGACATAGAAAACTATTTGGAATTTGATGATTTGGGTATTAGTTCCTATGAACTGGCCGAAATGCTTCCGATAGAGGAAATGGATATGAATGATATGCTGGAACACAGAATAGATGATGAAAATATTATCGATTATATACATTCCAATATTGATGATTTTGAAGAATTAAACTTACATGACAATGAATAAATATTTTAAAATACTAGTCCCCATATTTCTATTTACAGTATGTACTGCGCTACAGGCACAGAAGCGCCCTAATTGGGAAAAAATAAAAGCCCTAAAAGTGGCATTTATAACAGAGCGCTTGGAACTCACCCCAAAGGAGGCTCAGGTATTTTGGCCCATTTATAATGATTACGAAACGAAAAAAGAAGGGTATTACAAGACAGAACGCTTTAAAATAGGTGCCGATATCAAAAAATTGGATGAACTTACAGATATGGAAGCCGATAATCTTTTAAGCCGTATTAAAAAATTGGAGGAGGAAAAACGGTTGGCTCAAAGAGACTTTATAGAAAAAGTTTCCAAAACAATTTCGGCGAAAAAAACCATTTTGTTGATGCGTTCAGAGGAAGACTTTAAGCGTCATTTGATAAAACAATATAGGCAAAAAAATAATTAGAGGGTACTGTTTGTTTAATCCTTCATTATAGTTCTGAAGGATAATGTTTTGTGCCGATGGGGACACTTAACCTTTACCTAAATAAACCAACCAACAAGGCGTATGTCACTTTTACAAAACTTGCGGCAATAGATAGTCTTGGCAGTAAATGATATGCACTTTTAAAAAACATGTTCTGGGCCTATTTAAACACAAGTTTTGCTATCCGGTTTTTTCCAGCGGCATAGGCAATGCTATCATTCACAAACCGCATGGTGTAAAAAGATTCATCGGATAGTTGTTTCCAGCTTGCCCCGGAATCATGGGAGTAGGCTATCCCTTCAAAGCCTAAAGCAATCAATTCTTCCCCCTGGGCATTGGGAACAAATTGTACGCAACTTCTAAAATTGGGCAGTTCTCCACTTGCTATCAGTTGCCAGGTTTTGCCCCCGTCCGTTGTAATAGCCTTATTGGCGACATTTTTATTGGGTTGGGTATAATCACCACCAATGGCAAAACCTACATTTTCATCATAAAAATCAACAGAAAAAATTCCTTGGGTATCCAAGCTACTGTCAATGGGAGTTTTAATACGTTTCCAGCTAAAGCCCTTGTCCTCGGAATAATAAATATTTCCTTTGCTGGTTCCTACCCAGGCTTTATTGCCCAATACCTTAATATTGGTGTTGCTGGCGGCAAAGGCTCCTTCGCCTTTTTCGGCCTTTGGCAAAGAAGAACAGGGAATCTTATTCCAGCTATAACCTCCGTCCCTGGTAATTATAATAGACAAGCAGCCATTCATACTATCCCCTACGGCGATGCCCTCTTGATCATTCCAAAAGGTCATGGCGTCGTAGAATACCTGTTCGTCTTCCTCCCGGTATACCAGTTGCATTTCTCCCTGATCCCCTGTTTTGTACAACAAAGCAGGACTCCCAATTGATAGCATAAAAAAGTCTGATGAGTTATGGGCCGTCGCCCTAAATTCTGGCACTATACTATCATATTGCTGCGTATTGACCTTAACCTGACCACTCTGAGGGTTTATGAGGCCAAATGCCCCTTTATTGGCAGCAAAAGCCACATTGTTGGCCCCCATAATCTCAATGGTTCTAATACTCAGGGAGTCTGTAAAAACAGTCTGGATTTCAACAGTGTTGAACTTCCTTGTTTGCTTAGTATCTGCGCAGGAAGCCAGAAATAATAGTATTACAATCACCAAAAAATTGCGCATAAGTATAATTTTCCCCAAAAATAAGAGGAATAGCGTCTAATACAATACCTTTGCAATCTTAATTTTTTAAAATGCGATTACATAGAAAT
>CAXAVP010000402.1:0-2233 GCA_963972175.1 uncultured Arenibacter sp. | reverse complement strand
TTGAAATCATCCTAGGTTTTTATATTTTTGCAAGGTAAATATAATTAAGATGGAATCATTTTTTTACGGTATTGAGGATTTATTTGTTAATGTGCTGTTTGCACCATTAGATGCATTGCGCTCCATGGAAAGTTGGTGGGGAGCAAATACTTTGAATTGGATTTTTATGCTAATCGGCACCGCTGCCATGGTTTATTGGATGATGGAGTTGAAGAAATACAATGATAAGGGCGAGGAGGATAAGGACGCAACTGCACACTCTTACCTATAGTAGCTTAACATAAGGCCTTGATTTTTTCAAGGCTTTTTTATATTGGTTTTTGGGATTCCCAAGACCACCTAGTTTCGATAAAATGAATAAGGGATAGCCTAGGCTATCCCTTATTTGTGTATATATGCTTAAGAGGTGGCTGTTCATTGCATAGAAAATTGGCAATTTTGGCCTACCCACTATAGATCAAATCCTAAATCCTTTCGGTAGTACATTTCATCAAAATGAAGTTTTTCCATATTTTGGTAAGACTTCTTAAGAGCTTCTTGGAAAGTAGGTCCGTAGGAAGTAACGGCCAATACCCTACCTCCGTTGGTAACAACTTTATTGTCTTTCAATTGGGTTCCCGCATGGAACACAACGGCATCGGACACCTGATTAAACCCTGTGATTTCCTTACCTTTTTCATAAGCCTCCGGATAGCCCCCGGAAACGGCCATAACCGTAGTGGCCGCACGCTCATCTATCTCTAGGTCAATGCTGTCCAAAGTCTGGTTTGCCACGGCTTCAAATATGCTTACAAAATCATTTTTTACCCTAGGAATGACCACTTCGGTCTCAGGGTCACCCATTCGTACATTGTATTCTATAACCTTGGGGTCGTCCCCAACCTTGATCAGGCCTATGAATACAAATCCCTTATAGGGCAGATTATCCAATTTAAAGCCCTCTACGGTAGGTTTTACAATTCTCTCAAGAACTTTTGCCATAAAAGAGTTATCTGCAAAGGGAACAGGGGATATGGCCCCCATACCGCCAGTATTTAATCCGGTATCTCCTTCACCTATTCGTTTATAGTCTTTTGCAGTAGGTAGTACTTTAAACCCTTTGCCATCTGTTAACACAAAACAACTAAGCTCTATACCGTCCAAGAACTCCTCAATGACAACTGTATTACTGGCATTTCCAAATTTTGCATCTACCAGCATGGTCTTTAACTCTGCCTTGGCTTCCGCTAGGTCTTTAAGGATCAAAACCCCTTTTCCTGCCGCCAGGCCGTCAGCCTTTAATACGTAGGGAGGTTTAAGGGATTCCAAAAAGGCGTATCCTTTCTCCAGGGTCTCGGCCGTAAAACTTTCATAGGCTGCGGTAGGAATATTGTGACGCATCATAAATTCCTTGGCAAATTGCTTGCTGCCTTCCAAGGTGGCCGCTGCCTTTTGGGGACCAATGACAGGAATTTTTTTTAGGGCATCATCGTTTAGGAAGAAGTCGTGCACCCCATTTACCAATGGGTCTTCCGGGCCAACAACGACCATATCTATTTTTTCATTGAGCACACATTCCTTTATGGCCTCAAAATCGTTTACCCCAATTGGGACATTGGTGGCAATGGCAGCTGTACCGGCATTTCCGGGGGCTACAAAGAGATTATTGAGTCTTGGGCTCTGTTTTAATTTCCAAGCTAGGGTATGTTCGCGCCCACCGGCGCCAAGGATAAGGATGTTCATGGATAAAAAATTTGTTCAAAAATACGGTTTGAGAGGGAATTATCTACTGGAACCCCTTCATTTATTTGCAGAGAAGTCCCGATGTTCCTTTTTCTGCAACTCTTCTGGAGAAAGGGATTTAAAATATTCATAAACCTTTTTAAGGCCTTCGGCCCTGCTTACCTGCGGCTGCCATCCAAGGATTTCCTTGGCCTTGCTAATATCGGGCTGTCGTTGTAAGGGGTCATCTTTGGGTAGGGGTTTGTAGATTATTTTTTGATCGGTACCGGTGAGTTTTATGATCTCTTCGGCAAACTCCTTAATGGTTGTCTCGTGTGGGTTCCCTATATTCACTGGATCTGTATAGTCGCTCATCAGGAGTCGGTAAATCCCTTCCACCTGATCGTCTATATAGCAAAAAGAACGGGTCTGGGAGCCATCACCAAAAACAGTAAGGTCTTCCCCCCTCAGGGCCTGGCCCATAAATGCGGGTACCACCCGGCCATCGTTGAGTCGCATTCGCGACCCATAG
>CAXAVP010000401.1:0-2234 GCA_963972175.1 uncultured Arenibacter sp. | reverse complement strand
ATAGGGTCTTTTTTTCAGGTGGAAGCTTAGAAAGCGCTTATGGTGCTCCTTACATTCCTCTTTCATTACGCCTACTGTAACCCGGCATCCGGAGGCCTTTAGTTTTTCAATTCCTTTACCAGCAACTTTTTCATGGGGATCCAACAGTCCGATCACGACATTAGGGATCTTATGCTTAATTATTAGATCGGCACAGGGAGGGGTTTTGCCAAAGTGGGAGCAAGGCTCCAATGTAACATAGAGGGTAGCCTCTTTTAGAAGGGCGGTCTCCTTTACGGAATTTATAGCGTTTACCTCGGCATGTGACCCGCCATAAGGACTGGTGTATCCCTCACCTATAATTTTGTCTTCATGTACAATAACACTGCCAACCATTGGATTGGGAAAGGTTGTTCCCAGTCCATTTTTGGCCAACTGTATGCATCTTGAAATATATTTTTCGTGTATCTTCACTTCGTAAAAATAGAATAATATTGGCAGATATCCAGTAATCATATGCTAGTCACCACTATTAGGGAAATAAGGCCCAATGACAACGAGGAAGTAGCCCGGGTAATCCGTAAGGTTTTATTGGATTTGGGGGTGCCAAAGGTAGGTACTGCCTACGCCGATAAATCCTTGGATAGTATGTTTGAGAATTATTCCTCACCCAAGGCCGATTATTTTGTGGCCGTGGAAGGTGATAAAATTATTGGTTGTGCAGGAATAGCCCAATTGGAAAATTATAAAGGCAATGTCTGCGAATTACAGAAAATGTATTTTTTGGAAGAAGCTAGAGGGCGCGGATTGGGCAATAAGATGATAAATGTTTGTCTACAGCGTGCAACTGAATACGGCTATGCGCAGTGTTATCTGGAAACTATGCCTTATATGAAGGATGCCCAAAAGCTTTATCTAAGGTCTGGTTTTAATTATTTGGAAAAGCCCATGGGGAATACCGGACACTATTCCTGTTCCGTTTGGATGCTTAAAAATATAGGAGGGGCAGTTTAAATATTACCTATACTATTTTTCATAAGGTTATACCAAAACTCATGATTGTGTAAGGAATGTTGTTAAAAGAGATAAAAGATATATATCACCTAGAGTTGGATCTCCTTTTCCCCAAGGAAGAGGTTGATAGTTTTTTTTACATGGTGATAGAACACTATTTGGGATTGGAAAGATTTATTCTGGCTTTAGAACCTAATCTTGTGGTATCCAAGGAGAACGAGACGGATTTGTTCTATGCCTTAAGTCAGTTAAAACTGCAGCGTCCGATTCAGTATATTTTAGGTCACGCCCATTTTTGTGATCTGAGCCTACAGGTAGATGAAAACGTATTGATACCTCGTCCGGAAACCGAGGAATTGGTGTACTGGATCTTGGAGTTGGTGCTGCAAGGGAATTTCACATTATCATCCAAAGAGCAGGGCATCAGAATTTTGGATATAGGAACCGGTAGTGGCTGTATTGCCATAACATTGGCTAAAAAAATACCCCATGCCAAAGTATTTGCCATGGATGTTTCCAAAAAGGCACTTAGGGTTGCCAAGCGTAATGCTCTGGCAAATAATGTGGAGGTACAATTTATAGAGGCCGATATTCTTAAGGGTCAGGATCTTAAGGGTAAATATGATATAATAGTCTCCAACCCCCCGTATGTAAGGGAATTGGAAAAGCAGCAGATGAAAAAAAACGTATTGGAAAATGAGCCGGATATGGCACTTTTTGTGTCCAACGAAGATCCCTTGCTTTTTTATAATAGTATAGTGCAATTTTCCTTGGATCATCTGGCTCCGGGAGGCATGCTCTTTTTTGAGATCAACCAATATTTGGGAGCGGAGACAAAGCTGCTTTTGGGTCAGGAAAATTTTTCAGAAATTGAGCTCCGAAAAGATATGTTCGGAAACCAGAGAATGTTGAAAGGGGTTTTTAGGTCTGAAGGGTAAACTCCGCCATTCTATTAATGGTGAGACCGGAATAATAAGTTTATATAAAATCACCCATTTTATTGGGTTCAGCGTCATATGAAAAGTATAGTTGTTTTTTGTGGAAGTAGTGAAGGTACAGATCCTGAAATAGTAAAGTCTGCATATCTATTGGGGGCTAAACTGGCCCAAGAAGACCTAACCTTGGTATACGGAGCCGCCAAAATTGGCATAATGGGCAAATTGGCCCAAGGGGCCTTGGATGAACGGGGAAAAGTAATTGGTGTCATACCCGTTCATCCAAGGCCCCTTGGGCCAATTTGC
>CAXAVP010000400.1:0-2271 GCA_963972175.1 uncultured Arenibacter sp. | reverse complement strand
TTTCAGTCTTTCCAAATTAGATTGCATAAAATATTCTTACCTATTTATTTTTTAATCATTTATAAATATATATATTGTCCACCTTAAACACTATTCAGAATGGACGACAAAATTAAATTTGAAGTTGAATTTGTAATTCAATCCTCACCACAACTATTATATAATTATATATCTACACCTTCAGGGCTCTCAGAATGGTTCGCCGACAACGTAAATTCTAGAGGGGAAATGTTTAATTTTATTTGGGATGGCTCCGAAGAGCAGGCCAAATTATTAAAACGTAAGAGTGACGAATTTGTGAAATTTACCTGGTTGGCGGAAGAGGACGACAGTTTTTTTGAAATGCGCATTATTGTAGATGAAATTACCAAGGATGTTTCTCTTTTTATAACAGATTTTGCAGAAGAAGATGAATTGGACGAAGCTAAAATGTTGTGGGAGAATCAAGTATCCAGTCTAAAACAAGTTTTGGGGTCCGCTTAATTTATTATACCAATATAACGTATCTTTGGCCTTGATTTTTCAAGGCTTTTTTTATGATTAATTTTAACGGAAACCTCGTTTCTAAAGACAGTTTTTATCTAAATCACGAAAATAGGGGACTGCGCTATGGAGATGCCCTATTTGAATCTATACGGGTGGTAAACGGCAAGATTTTCTTTTGGGAAGATCACTACTTGCGTCTCATGGCTTCTATGCGGATCTTAAGAATGGAAATTCCCATGGATTTTACTATGGAGTTCTTAGAGTGTCAGATCAAGGCTGCTGTAGAGTCCAACTCCTTATTGGACCAGGCCGCACGGATACGCCTTACCGTTTTTAGAAATAATGGCGGATTGTATTTACCTGAAAGCAACGATGTGTCCTACATAGTGGAGGCCAATGCCATGGCATCGCCTTTTTATGTTTTGGAGAACAAGGACTATGAAGTGGAACTGTTCAAGGATTTTTATGTGAATCCGGATATGTTGTCCAGTTTAAAGACCAGTAATAAGATCATTAATGTAGTAGGAAGTATCTACGCAGCAGAAAACGGTTATCAGAATTGTTTGTTGTTGAATAATGAAAAAAAGGTAGTGGAGGCCCTTAATGGAAATATTTTCTTGGTAAAGGGCAAAACTATTAAAACTCCGCCCCTAAAGGATGGCTGTTTAAATGGAATATCGCGCAAGAAATTAATTGCTATTTTGGAAAGTCTTGAAACCTATGACTTTGAAGAGTCGCATATTTCGCCTTTTGAGCTTCAAAAAGCAGATGAATTGTTTATTACCAATGCCATAGTGGGAATACAGCCCATTACAAAATATCGAAAAAAGGAATATGTAAATACGGTGGCTACGGATTTAGTGGGTAAACTGAATGCGGCTGCTAGATTAAACTAAGTTCTTTAGTTGAGATTGGGATTTTCAGGAGCATTGGACCAAATAAGGTAATTACCGCCCAATTCCATCATTTTTTCCTTCCAAAAAGCACTGGCAGATTTTTGAATGATATCACTTTCATATATATTTTTTACAACGACCCAGGATTTTGAAAGTAGTTCCTGGTCCAATTGAAGGGAAGACCAACCGGAATAGCCCAAAAAGAATCGGATATCATTTTCTGAAATAATTTTATTGTTGATCAGATCTACAATAGATCCAAAATCGCCACCCCAATAGATACCATCCGAAATTTCGATGCTGTTGTGTATTAATTCCGGTACCTTGTGTATAAAGTAGAGGTTGTCCTGTTCTACAGGCCCTCCGTTGTATACCTGAAAAGGAATAGTAATTTCAGTGACCAGATCATTAATATGGTAGTCCAATGGTTTGTTTAGAATAAAACCAACAGATCCCTCCTCGTTATGTTCCGCAAGCAGGACTATAGACCTGTTGAAGGAAACATCACCAGAAAGTGTTGGCTCCGCAATTAAAAGTTTGCCCTTATTTGGCTTTTCAGCAACCATATAATTTGTTCTAATATCCCTAAAATAAAACAAATACCTTAATCTGAAAAGTCTTTTGTACAAAAAAAGCACTTCTTATGAGGGAAGTGCTTTGATTGTATAATAAAATTATGACTAGTTTACTGCACCGCTCAAATCTGCACCTGCCTTAAACTTCACAACATTTTTAGCTGCAATTTGGATGGTTTTACCTGTAGATGGGTTTCTACCTTCCCTTGCATTTCTTTTAGATACAGACCAAGATCCGAAACCTACCAAAGATACTCTATCACCTTTTTTTAGAGAACCTTCAACGTTTCCTAAGAAAGATTCCAATGCCTTTT
>CAXAVP010000399.1:0-2274 GCA_963972175.1 uncultured Arenibacter sp. | reverse complement strand
AAAGAAGCAAGTCCCAAAAAGCAAAGCCGAAAGCCCAGTACTGATTTACTTCCGTATTTTTTGCTCCCAAAGCCAGGCCGATTTCATAGCTTCATCCAAGGTAGATTCCGCCCTCCATCCCAGCACTTCGTTAGCCTTGGTAGTATCGGCAAAGGCCGATGTAATGTCTCCAGGCCTACGATCTACGATTTTATAATTCAGTTTTTGTCCGGACACCTTCTCAAAACTCTGGATGACTTCAAGAACCGAACTACCCTTACCGGTCCCTACATTGAACACCTCGTAATTTTCCTGGTTCTTACCGCCCAACAAACGCTCTAGAGCCACTACATGGGCCTTGGCAAGGTCTACCACATGAATATAATCCCTAATACAGGTACCATCCTCTGTTGGGTAATCGCCACCAAAAACAGAAAGTTGCTCCCTAATTCCAATTCCTGTTTGGGTAATAAAAGGCACTAGGTTCTGTGGCACCCCTATGGGCAATTCCCCAATTTCGGCACTTGGGTGTGCTCCCATTGGGTTGAAGTACCTCAGGGCTATGGCATTTATAGCGGGAGTCACCTTACAGGTATCCCTTATTATCTCTTCTCCCATTTGCTTAGTGTTACCATAGGGCGACTCAGCCACTTTTACGGGGGCAGTTTCGGTTATGGGCATTTTATCGGCTTGCCCATATACAGTACAGGAAGAACTAAAAATAAAACTGGCCCTATTTTTTTGGGCGAGCTCCTTAAGAAGGTATACCAAGGTTCCTATATTATTCTCGTAGTACAACAAGGGTTTTTCCACGCTCTCACCCACTGCCTTGGAGGCAGCAAAGTGTATAACTCCAGCAATATCCTGATGTCTTTTAAAGAAATCCTCTACCTTGGCTCTTTCCTTAAGGTCCAGTTTTTCAAAGACCGGCCGTTTCCCGGTTATGGCCACAATGCCATCCAAAACCTTTTCGGAAGAATTGGACAAGTCGTCTATAATTACGACTTCAAAGCCTTTATTTTGTAATTCTACCGTGGTATGGGAACCTATAAATCCCAAACCTCCTGTCACCAATATTTTCATGAATTGATCTTTACTTTATATGTTGGTCAAATTTTATCTTACTTATTGATATGAATACAGAAATATCCTAAGCCCGGTCAGGATTTGTTTACGAACTGATTTACGGTTTCTGTGATGTAGGCAATTTGCTCATCGTCCAATTCGGTATGCATAGGTAATGAAATCACCTCATTTACCAATTGATTGGTTACAGGAAAGTCTTTTTCCTGATAACGCTCATTGCTATAGGCCTTTTGTTTATGAAGTGGTATGGGGTAATATACCCCACACGGAATCTGTTTTTCTCCTAGATGTTTTACCAAAGCATCTCGCTGACCATTAAGAATGCGCAAGGTATATTGATGAAACACATGACAATCACAGTTTTCGCAAATCTCCATACAGCCATTGGCCATTTGGGGCACCATAATATTTTTGTTCCCCTCAAAGGCCTTGGTGTACTTCCTTGCCGCATCCCGCCTTCTAACATTGTAATTGTCCAATCGGGATAATTTTGACCGCAATACCGCGGCTTGAATAGAATCCAATCTGGAGTTTACCCCAACCACATCATGATGATAGCGCTCATACATACCGTGGTTTACGATTCCCCTGAGGGTATGGGCCAAATCGTCATCATTTGTAAAAATAGCCCCACCATCTCCATAACATCCTAAATTCTTTGATGGAAAGAAAGAGGTAGCGGCCACATGCCCTAAGGTACCGGCCTTCTGTTTTTTTCCGTTTTGAAATGTATAATCGGCACCAATTGCCTGGGCGTTGTCTTCAATGACGTATAAATTATGTCTCTTAGCGATATCCAGTACCGCCTCCATATTGGCACATTGACCAAAAAGATGAACTGGAACAATTGCCTTGGTCTTAGGTGTGATGGCCTTCTCCAAGGCAAGGGGGTCTATATTAAAACTATTGGGATCCACATCTACCAGTACCGGTGTCAATTGCAATAGTGCAATTACCTCTACTGTAGCCGCAAAAGTAAAATCGGCCGTAATCACCTCATCCCCTGGCTTTAGGTCCAGCCCCATCATGGCGATCTGAAGTGCATCCGTACCATTTGCACATGGAATTACATGTTTCACTCCCAAGTAATCCTCCAACTCCTTTTGAAAGGCATGTACTTCCGGCCCGTTAACAAAAGCCGCCGTATCCAAAACATTGGCTATAGATGCGTTAACCTCATCCTTTATTTCCTCGTATTGACCATTAAGG
>CAXAVP010000398.1:0-2288 GCA_963972175.1 uncultured Arenibacter sp. | reverse complement strand
TTGTTGTATTTTTCGGGCCAGCGGTTATCGTTCATATAGAGTGCCCCGGTTCCGGATCCACCACCTACATCTACGAGTGCAGGTAGGATTTCTTCTGTAAAATGTTTGAACAATACAGGATACCCGTATTCCCCAGATTGTATCTGATGTGCAAACCTTATGTTCCAACCACCACCGTCATTGGTATTGCCACGGGTAAAAATATTCATATAAGGATCTATGGCCACATCGTATATATTCCTTAAGCCGTGCGTATAAACCTCCATTTCGGTACCATCGGGCCTTACTCGAAGTACCCCTCCACCAAGCATCGTTAATTTGGTACCTTCACGGTCCGTGGCATTGTGAAATCCGAAATCACCTACTGCTATATAAATCCAACCATCAATCCCCATTTGTATACCGTTGGTGGCATGGTCTGTACCCCTTTCCTGAAGGTATTTGGAATTACTCAGATTCTTAATCAGAACTTTGGCAGGGCCATCGGCCACCCCATCATTGTCCATGTCATCAAAAACGACCAAGTCCATATTATGGGCCTTTCCGGTCTCTTCGGAAAAGGTGGTGTGCAACACAAACACCTGTTTCCCTATGGCCAAAATCCCCCTTGGGTTATTCACTTCGGCAAACTGGGTATGGGAATCCATGATGCCGTCGTGGTTACAATCTACCAAACGCTGAATAGAACCCTTGCCCATTTCCTTTCCCAGTGAACCCATCATATCTACCCCAACAAAGACTTCACCGGTTGCAGATACGGCCATACAGGCCGGACTGGGAGTAAGATCGGGACCGGCAAAACCGGTAATATTTAAATCTTCGGGCCAATTAAGTACCTGCTTCAACGAATCGGATGCCGGATAATGTATTGGCTCGGTATTGGGCGTACAAGAAACTTTATCCTGTTTACATCCAATAGCCATTAACCCTGAGATAAAAATAAACCCTAATTTTCTAATCATTTTCTATTTTATTAACAATTAATAACCCTAGCCTTGAATAAAACCCACCACCTTTTAACGGGTTTTACAATAAATCAGTCGCAAAACTAAAAATCTTTCCCAGATAATTTCATTTTAATTCAATTTTTACGATGTAAAAAAATAGAAAAAAGTCAATTCTCCATATACAACCCAAATTTACCTACCAAAAGCAGACATTGTTTTACTGAGCCCCAAGAAATCAAACCCTTAACGAAAAAAAATAGCGAGAAAAATTAAATCTAAGTTTTAGCGCAGAACATTACAGCGGCACATTAATTATTGAAAGCTGACAAATGTCATATTTTTCCTTAAACCCCATGTTTAGTTTTACCCCGAAATTCAGGTAGGTATGAGTGTAATTTATTTATTGTTGACATTAAGTATTATTGTAGCCGTGGTCTTTTTTGCGGCTTTTATTATGGCCATTAAAAACGGACAGTATGATGATTCATACACCCCTTCCGTTCGTATGCTCTTTGAGGATGAATTGGTTAAAAAACCTACCGAAGAGACAGAAAAAGATATCTAACCAAATAAGTGAAAGTCAAAAATTGTAATTATGGAAGTACAACAGTTTTATTACGATAATAAAATCGTAAAAAAATTCCTTTATGCTACTATGTTTTGGGGAATTGTGGGAATGTCGGTCGGCCTTTTGCTCGCCTTTATGTTTCTATTCCCTAACTTAACCGATGGCATATCCTGGTTAAGTTTTGGGCGTTTAAGGCCCTTGCATACCAACGCGGTTATCTTCGCCTTTGTGGGGAACGCCATCTTTGCAGGCGTATATTATTCCACCCAACGGCTACTAAAGGCCAGAATGTTCAGTGATGCCCTTAGTAATTTTAACTTTTGGGGGTGGCAGGCCATCATTGTGGCAGCGGCCATTACTTTACCATTGGGGTATACCTCTTCCAAGGAATATGCGGAATTGGAATGGCCCATAGACTTAGCAATAGCGGTAGTCTGGGTTGCCTTTGGCTGGAACCTGATCGGTACCATGTTCAAAAGAAGACAACGCCATTTATATGTTGCCATTTGGTTTTATTTGGCCACCTTTGTTACGGTAGCCGTTCTCCATATCTTTAACAGTCTATCCCTTCCCGTTAGTGCCCTTAAGAGTTACTCGGTTTACGCTGGGGTCCAAGATGCCCTGGTACAGTGGTGGTACGGACATAATGCCGTTGCCTTTTTCTTGACCACTCCATTCTTGGGATTAATGTATTACTTTGTTCCCAAGGCTGCCAACAGGCCTGTTTATTCCTATAGGCTGTCCATAGTTCACTTTTGGTCCCTGATCTTTAT
>CAXAVP010000397.1:0-2332 GCA_963972175.1 uncultured Arenibacter sp. | reverse complement strand
TAAAGGTCAGTTGTCTTAAAAAATGGCCTAAGGAAAACCACCATATACTTAGATAGGCCATTTTTTAAGACAACTGACCTTTAATGATACGTACCATTCTGTTGGCACGCTTTTTCACCTCATCTTCCGACCAACCCAATTTGATTAGACAAGATATGTTTCTTCCTATCCAATGGTCCGATTTAGCGAAGTTGGACAAGTTGTAATTTGGCACCCCTTCCTTTATCTCTTTGGATAGCCCTACCAAACTTTTTAGATTTTTTAAATGTTCCCATTTTCTGTAGTAGTGCCAGTTATTGTCGTACCAATAGAAGCATCCATCCAGTCCATCATCGGCCAATGCCTGTACGGTTTTACGTGCCAAATTTTCATCGGGCATAAAAAAACTAAGGAATGAATAATTTTCTTTCCCCACGGCTGGTACCCTTCTAAAGCTAATCTCCGGAATCTGTTCTAAGGCCGATCTTAATACGGAATAATTACTTTCCTGGGAAGCTATAAAATCGTCCAAACGTCCAATTTGGGCAAGCCCTACAGCAGCATGTAGTTCGGAAATCCTATAATTATAACCCAATATAGGGTGGCCTTCGGCTCCCCTATTGGTACCAATATGATCATGACCATGATCGGAAAATTGATCGGCACGAATATAGTATTCCTTATTATTGGTAATAAGGGCACCACCTTCCCCACAGGTAATGGTCTTTACATAGTCGAACGAAAAACAGCCCAAATCCCCATAACTCCCCAAGGGTTTACCATCGTAGCTTCCTCCTATGGCCTGGCAGGCGTCTTCCAGCAAGATAAGATCATGTTTCTCGCACAGCGCTTGTAAAGGAGCCAAATCGGCCATGGATCCACACATATGAACCGGCATTATTACTTTTGTTTTTTCGGTAATGGCCTTTTCCACTGCAACGGGATCTAGAGTAAGGGTATCGTCCACATCCACTAAAACGGGTATGGCCCCAACCGACAGAACGGCTTCAAAACTGGCAACAAATGTAAAAGTGGGCAGAATAACCTCATCGCCAGCCCCTACCTTAGCACAGGCCAGGGCCACTGTTAAAGCTGCTGTTCCACTACTAAGTAATTGGGCGTGATTAACCTGCATACGTTCTTCCAAGGCCTTTTCCAATTCCTTGGCTTTCCAATGGCCATTTCTATTGCCATCAAAACCATAGCGCATCAATACTCCTGAGCCTAATACGTCATTGACTTGTTCACGTTCCTTATCTCCAAAAAGTTCAAATCCTGGCATATTCCAATAATTTATTTAGTAGTTTTTAATTGAGTAAAGATTATAGGCGGTAATTATGCATTATGGTAGGTGCAGGATACTATCATCAATGTCCCGTCTCACTTTTTTTAGGCCAGCAAACATATCATCGGAAGCCCTGTATCCTATTGGCAGGACGAGCACTGACGTTAACTTAAGTTTGTCCAGTCCCAAAATCTGGTCGTACCCTTTTGGCTGAAAGCCTTCCATAGGACAGGCATCCACCTCTTCCAAAGCACAAACGGTCAGTAGGGTTCCTAGTGCCAAATAGGCCTGATTGGTGGCCCAGTCATGTACCTCTTTCATTTCTTTCTTGGAAAAGCTTTCTACCAAGGCCCCTTTGAAGGGTTCCAATATTTCGTCCGAGGTTTTTCTAACCTGTTGCACCCTCTTAAAATAATCATGAATAAATTTCTTGTCTATTTTCTTTTCTATACAAATTACAAAAACGTGGGAGGCTTCGGCCAGCTGATTTTGGCCGTAGGACAATTTTACCAACTCTTTTTGCAGTTTCTTATCCTTTACAACCAGTAACTTTATTGGCTGCAACCCATAAGAGGTCGCTGTCAGGTTAAAAGCCTGCTTTAGTTTCTCCAATTTTAGTTCCGACACCAATTTGTTCTCATCGAACTTTTTTACGGCATAACGCCACTCCAATTTCTTGATAATATCCAAGGTAAATTCTTTTTTTATTTAAACCTATAGTTCTGCATACATTGACACCCATGTCACATTCCAAGGGATCCTTATTATACTTTGTTTTCCATTTCCAATACAGTGGGTGGTTTCCAAGCCAAAGTTAAGCCTATTTCCCTATCCCGTATACTATTCGGGCCAAAAAGTGTCCGGATGGCCCTTCCGCACACAAACTGCGCTAGGACCCTTATGCGTTTAAAAACTTTTGTGGTTAACACAATTTAAGGCAAAAGAACCACTGAACAAAAATAATAAGGACTACAATGACATCGGCATTTTTAAAAAAATAAATAAAAATTGAAATTTCTTTTAAAAAGAATAAAAAGGTTTCTATATTTGCACCCGCTAAGGAGAAAT
>CAXAVP010000396.1:0-2346 GCA_963972175.1 uncultured Arenibacter sp. | reverse complement strand
CAGGGCATACTGTACCTGTTCTTCCAATATGCCCTGTTCTGAAACATCTATCTTGTTCAATAGAAGCAAGACGGGAATATCGCTGTTCTTGATCTTTTCAAAAAAGCGTTCGTCCTTTAATGCCTTTTCCCCTATTTCTACCATATAGATCAGCACATCCGCGTCTTCAAAAGCCGACTTCACAAAATCCATCATAGAAGATTGCAGTTCATAGGCAGGCTTAATAATCCCGGGGGTATCGGATAGCACCACCTGAAAATCCTCTCCGTTTACAATTCCCAATATTCGATGTCGGGTAGTCTGTGCCTTGGAAGTAATTATGGATAATTTTTCTCCAACAAAGGCATTCATCAGTGTGGACTTCCCTACATTGGGATTTCCTATAATATTTACAAAACCAGCTTTATGCGCCATCTTCCCTATTTATCTTTTACAATTGCAAAGGTAAAGATATCCTTTCACCTAAATCAGCATTAGCCCTAAAATTACGTAAAGAAGCAATGTAAGCAGACCTCCGATCATGGCATAGGGCAATTGGGTGTTGATATGGTCTATATGATCACTGGCCGAGGCCATGGAGGATATGATGGAGGTATCGGAAATAGGCGAACAATGGTCACCAAAAATTCCACCACCCAGGGTAGCTGCCACCACCAAGGCCAGGGGAGCGCTGTGGATTTCTGCCATGGGGATGGCAATAGCCATCATAATGGCAAAGGTTCCCCAGGAAGTTCCGGTAGAAAATGCAATAAATGAACTAATGATAAAAATAATGGCCGGTAAAAAAGCGGGCGACAACCATTCTTTGGACCAATTGGCCACAAATTGTCCGGTTCCCAATTCATTACAGGCATCCCCAATGGCAAAAGCCAATAGCATCAACAGGGCCAAAGGCATTAATTCACTGATCCCTTTTAAGGTAAGATCTATCATTTCCTTGGTCTTCATAATTTTTTGGGATCTATACAACACCATGGCCACCAAAATTGCCGTTAGCACAGCATACAATACCGACGAAGAGCCCGACCCCTCCCCGATTGCCTTAAAGACATGATCCCCAAAAGAGGGGGCACCCTCTACCGCATCCCAGCCGGTAAAGGCCAAATTGATGGGCATCATGAATACCATAGTGGCCAGGGGCACAATCATATTATAGGCTTTGGCCTGGATCCCCTCCTTAGGCTTATAGGAAGTAACCTCACTGGACAGCATAGGCTTGGCTGTATCATTCATTAATTTTCCGGTTTCCCTAGTTCGTTTTTCGGCTTTGGCCATGGGGCCAATATCCTTTTTACTGATGATCACCCCAAAACCGATAAGTATGGCCAGTATGGGGTAAAAATTATAGGCCATTGAAGAAATCATGGTCCCAAAAGGATTGTCTATACCCTGGGTAAGCAATAGCCCCATTATAAAGGCACCCCAAGCGTTAAATGGAATTAGGATGGAGGAGGGCGCCGAACTGGAATCGGCAATATAGGCCAGCTTTTCCCTAGGAATCTTTAGCTTGTCAAATACAGGTCGGTATAGAGTCCCCACGGTTAGCGAACTTATACTGGTTTCCACAAAAAGCAAAATTCCGGTAAGCATGGCCATAAGTTGAACCACGACCCTGCTATACCCACTTTGTTTTTTTTCAAAATATAGGATCACCTTATTTATCTGGTTAATAAAACCCTCTACCCCTTTGGAGTACTGTATAAAAAGGAGCAACGCCCCTACCAGGGCACTGAACATGATGGTCCTAGTATTTCCTGGGGACTTAAAAACGTTTACCAAGCCTTCTACAGCGGCCAAGGTACCGCTAAGAAAATTAAAATCACTGATGATCACCCAAGAGAACCATATACCAAAAAGCAGGGCTATGTACACTTGTTTGGTCCTGAGGGCCAACACTATGGCAATAACAGGGGGTAAAATGGAGAGAAAACCGTAATTATCCATATCTGATAGGAGGAATTAAAATTAGATCGATGCCTATTAAAAATTTTACAAAATAGGAAGATTTTAGACAAGGTATACTACAAGGGCACTTTTTTAAAGGTTTGACAAAAATTTATATCGGTTTTTAATATTTAATTCAATTTAGATTTGGCAAATCGTAAAAAGCATGTATCTTTGCAGTCCGAAATAAATCAGTCAGCATTATGAACTGAAGGTTAGCAGCCAAGTTGAATGTTTTGGAAACGCACATCGCGGGATAGAGCAGTATCCTTCGACTACGCTCAGGACAGGGTACCTACTCTGACAGGGCAGCTAAATTGAAATACAGTACCATTAAGGTACATTGAACATACATCGCGGGATAGAGCAGTAGGTAGCTCGTCGGGCTCATAACCCGAAGGT
>CAXAVP010000395.1:0-2347 GCA_963972175.1 uncultured Arenibacter sp. | reverse complement strand
AAAAAGCTATCAGGAACCGCAAATTGCGGATGCAATATTACTACTTATTTTTCAACGCTGCAAACAAAATTACAAGCTTCATGATGCTTTATCAAAATCCCTGCCCTACATTGCCCTTTTTCCCTACTCAACATTAGGGCCTCATGGGGCTTCCTGACAAAGTTCTACCAATAAACCATTGGTGTCCTTGGGGTGTAAAAATACCACCAGCTTATTGTCTGCACCCTTTTTGGGGGTTGTATTCAACACCCTAAACCCCTCTTTGACCAATCGCTTTATTTCGGCCTCTATATCCTCTACTGCAAATGCCACATGGTGCAGGCCTTCTCCCCGCCTTTCCAAAAACTTGGCTATGGGACTACTGGCATCCATAGCTTCCAACAGCTCTATCTTATTGGGGCCCGCCTTGAAAAAGGAGGTCTTCACCCCTTCAGACGCCACTTCTTCTTCCTTATAAGGCCCTACACCCAACAATTTTTCAAACACCTTATTGGAAGCCTCCAAGTTGCTTACCGCAATACCCAAATGTTCTATTTTTTTCATTTCTCCCTAGTTTTGGCAACTTATATTGTGTGTAGCACCTTATTATCCCCCTGATCACCGCTTGTTTTACACATCTACAAGATCCCATCGTATTGCATAAAAATACTACATTCCCCTTTAACCCACGCTAATACGGCCGCAATCATAGAATCTATCCAATTATATCGTATTTTTGCATCATGGAAACACAAAGACAGAAAAAAATTGGGGGGGTCATACAAAAAGATATTGCCGATATCTTACAACGTGCCGCCACGGATGGTGGACTAAAAGGTACCTTGATTTCGGTATCCAAAGTGTCGGTCACCACAGACCTTTCCATTGCCAAAATATATGTAAGCATATTCCCGGCCAACAAGGGCAAGGAGCTATTGGAGGGCATAAAATCCAATCAGCCCCTAATTAAACACGAGCTGGCACAACGTACCAAAAACCAATTGCGACGGGTGCCGGAACTCTTGTTCTTTTTGGACGATTCCCTGGAATATATAGATGGCATTGAAAAATCGCTCAAGGGCGAGGAAAACCCAGTAAAGAATCCTGATCTATTGGAAAAAAGGAAAAAATCATAAGATTGAACTTTCCCTTCTACATAGCAAAGCGGTACTTGCGATCCAAGAGTAGCCAAAATGCCGTAAACATTATCAACTTTATTACCTTTCTGGTCATCGTTATAGGATCGGCGGCCCTTTTTATAGTGCTCTCCGGTTTTGCCGGACTTAAGACTTTTAGCCTTTCCTATACCAATATGGTAGATCCAGATCTAAAGGCCTTACCGTTAACTGGCAAATTCATTAGTGTTTCTGCATCCCAGGAAAATGCCTTGCAGCAATTGGGCGACATCTACGCCTATTCCAAGGAACTGGAAGAAAAAGTATACCTTACACACAACCAAAAAGCCCATCTAGCCTATATTAAAGGGATAGATTCCAGTTTTGTACGGACTACGCCCATAGACAGTAGTCTCTATTTTTATGGGGAGTGGTCCATTAATGGCTTGCAGGCCGTGGCAGGGCAGGGTGTGGTTAACCTCTTAGGACTTAATATCAATAATTTTAGGAGTCCCTTGGTAGTGCGTGTGCCCAAACCCGGAAAGGGCTTATTGGGACAACGTATGTTAAAGGACGCCTACAATGAAGCCTCCTTGGTCATCAGTGGTATTTACCAGATTGAGGAGGAGCTGGATAGAAAATATGTTTTTGCCGAGCTGCCTTTGGTACAGGCCTTATTGGAGAAGGACAGTACCCAGCTATCCGGTATAAATTTTAAGCTGAAGGAAAACGCGAATATACCTGAACTGAGAAAAAAGATAGCCGCCATATTCCCGGGAGAGGTGGTCCTAAAAGACCGAAGGGAATTAAACAGTACCCTGCACCGAATGCTGAATACCGAAAATTTGGCCACCTACCTTATCTTTACTTTAGTACTGATCATTGCCCTGTTCAACGTAGTGGGTGCCATTATCATGATGATATTGGACAAACAGCAAAATTCCAAAACCCTATATAATTTGGGAACTACCATAAAAGCACTCCGAAAAATCTATTTTGTACAGGGTATCTTGGTTACGGGATTGGGCGGATTTATAGGTGTATTTATTGGATCCCTGCTTATTTGGTCCCAATTGGCCTTTGGTTGGTTAAAAATTACACCTTCCCTTTCCTATCCCGTAGAATACAGGTTTATAAACCTTGTTATTGTATTGGCTACCATTCTGGTCTTGGGTGTAATTGCCTCATTTATTGCCAGTAGTAGGATCAACAAAAAGCTTTTGGCCCACTAGGATACAAATTCGAAATCCCCA
>CAXAVP010000394.1:0-2415 GCA_963972175.1 uncultured Arenibacter sp. | reverse complement strand
GTTTGGCCATGACCGGCGAGATCACCCTAAGGGGCAAAGTGCTGCCTGTAGGAGGGATCAAGGAAAAAATATTGGCTGCCAAACGGGCAAAAATAAAAGAGATTATTCTTTGTGAGGATAACAGAAAGGATATTTTGGAAATTAAGGAAGAATATTTAAAAGGTCTAACCTTCCATTATGTTACAGATATGCAGGAGGTGGTAGATATTGCTATTACAGATCAGGCGGTTAAAAACCCCAAAGAACTGTAAAGGATTTTTTAATAAGGAGAAGTCAAATACCCACGACAAATAGGCGTGGGTATTTTTTTTGTGCCATAATTAACAGCTATTGGTCATAGGATCAAAGGGAAGCTGTTTCAAATCCTTTATATTTGTGCATGTAAATTTGTAATTATAGATTGGTAGTAAAGCTGTTGCTAAAGACCAATTTTATCAATATATGCCCATGGGAAAGATTATTATTGCAATTGATGGCTACTCATCAACGGGAAAGAGTACCATTGCCAAGCAATTGGCAAAAGCCTTGAATTATATTTATGTAGATACCGGAGCCATGTATAGGGCGGTTACCCTTTTCGCCATGCGACAAGGGTTTATTGGGGGCGACAAGGAGGATTTGGAAAAATTGGTACAGAGCTTGCCCAAGGTAGACTTAAAGTTTGTCTACAATAAATCCTTAGGATTTTCGGAGATGTATCTCAACGGGGAGAACGTGGAGAATGAAATTAGGACGCTGCCCGTTTCTCGACAAGTGAGCAAGATTGCCACCTTGGAGCAGGTACGTATAAAATTGGTGCAAATGCAGCAGATAATGGGAAAGGACAAGGGTATTGTTATGGATGGAAGGGACATTGGTACCGTAGTTTTCCCTGAGGCCGAATTTAAGATTTTTATGACGGCATCTCCCGAAACACGTGCCTTTAGGCGGTATAAGGAACTTTTGGATAGAGGGGAGGAAGTAAGTTATGAGGATGTGCTTAAAAATGTGCAGACCAGGGACTATGTAGATTCGCACCGCGAGTTTTCACCTCTGAGAAAAGCACCCGATGCCATTGAGTTTGACAATAGTGACATGGGGTTAAAAGAGCAGTTGGAGCGTATTCATAGTTTTGCACTCCGTAAAATAGAAGGGTAGCGTTAATTCCTGTAAAAAAACAAAGCCTATGGGGACACCATAGGCTTTTAGGTTTAATATGGGCAATAAGGTGATTGCTCAAGGGAAATGCAATGCGGACACAAATATGATACTTTGCGCTCCAATTCAAATTCTTAATTGGGTATAACCAAAACCTGATCGGGGTGAATTATATCCGGATTTTTTAGGATATGGGTGTTGGCTTCAAAAATTTTCTTGTACTTCATAGGGTCGCCGTAATATTTCTTGGCAATTTTACTTAGCGATTCTCCGCTTTTTACGGTATGCCGATGGTATACACTTTGGTCTGCCACCGTGATATTGGCCATAATATCCGAAGGATTTTCGCCACCTATTTCCTTTATTTTATCCCACAATATGTTTTTTTCATATTGGGTTTTGGCTTCGCCCTTTACTTTCAGAACGCCATTTTCTTCCTTGACATCGCCATTTTGTATGGCTAATTCCTCACCAAGGTCCAAGACAGGTTGATATTTTGCTTTAACACTCATGCTTATCTTTATTTAACGGTTAATATTCACTACTTGAATATAGGGAATATTGGGGTGATTCTACTTATTTTTCGAAAAATACTTAAGTAATTGGCACTCATGTCATTTTTAGGTTTGTAAAACCATTTTTTAGTTGTATTTTTGCACTCCTTTTTTAGCAAAGCATCAAGAGGAAAAAGGGAATAGAAAGAAAATCAATATAACTTCTTCTATGTTAATTGTTAACTCTTGTAAATCATAGAATACAAATATTAATCAGCAAATGGCTGAAGAAAAAGCAACAGCTCAGGTAGAAGAAACTGCCGAGGCTAAACAAGAAACAAAAGTAGAGGCCCAAGTACAGGATCCAAAAGAGTTTTTGGAGAATTTTGATTGGGACAAGTACGAGCAAGGTATTGAGCGTGTAGAGGATTCCAAATTAAAGGAATTTGAAGACTTGGTAGCTGAAAACTTTGTAGATACAGCAGACGAAGAGGTTGTTCAGGGAACTGTAGTATACCTAACTGAACGTGAGGCCATCATTGATATCAACGCCAAATCTGAAGGTGTTATTTCTTTGAACGAATTCCGTTACAATCCTGACTTAAAAGTTGGTGATAAGGTAGAGGTGTTGATCGATATCCGTGAGGATAAAAGTGGTCAATTGGTTCTTTCCCATAGAAAGGCTAGAACAATCATGGCGTGGGATCGTGTTAATGCGGCCCATGATAAAGAAGAGATTGTTAGTGGTTTTGTAAAATGCAGAACCAAAGGTGGTATGATTGTC
>CAXAVP010000393.1:0-2435 GCA_963972175.1 uncultured Arenibacter sp. | reverse complement strand
TATAGAAGAATTGTTGCGAATTATTGGCAGCATCCAAAAAACAATTCGCAATTCATAATTGAACATTGAGAATTCGCAATTGAGAATTCGTAATTCATAATTGAACATTGAATACATGACAAGCACAGCACAATTTGAAACCCAGACCAAAGCACTTATAGACGACCTAAAAAGCGTATGCGCCAATTACGGTTTGGGAAATGACGGAAATGAATTTAAAATCATTACCCAGGTATTTTTATATAAGTTCTTGAACGATAAATATGTTTATGAGCTGAAACAGTTGGAACCAGACCTGGCCAGAGCGGAAGACTTTGATGCAGCCTTAAAAAAGTACTCCGATGACGATTTGGAATTACTTAGCATGCAAATAAGTGAGAACACGGCCCGTATTGCTCCAAAAAACTTTTTGTCCCGTTTATTCGAGCAACAGAATCAACCAAAATTTGCTGAAATTTTTGACCAGACTCTGATGGATGTGGCCAAGGCAAATAGTGATATTTTCTCCGTACTTACCCAGGGAGGTGAAAAAATAGTCCTGTTCGAGAATTTGAGCAAATATGTTTCCGATAATAGGGACGCCTTTTGCAAGGCCTTGGTAAACAAACTGGTGGGCTTTAGTTTTGAGCATATTTTTACCCAGAAGTTCGACTTCTTCGCTACAATATTTGAGTATTTGATAAAGGACTACAACTCCAATAGCGGGGGTAAATATGCGGAATACTTTACACCCCATGCGGTGGCCAAGATTATGGCCGCCTGCTTGGTCACGGATGAAAATGTAAACAACGTAACCTGTTATGATCCCAGTGCGGGGTCTGGAACTTTGTTGATGAATCTGGCCCATGCCATTGGCGAAGACAAGTGTACTATTTACTCCCAGGATATTTCCCAAAAGTCATCCGCCTTGTTGCGTTTGAATCTTATTCTGAACAATCTGGTACATTCCATACAGAATATTATACAGGGCAATACCATTTTAACGCCCTACCATAAACAGGAAAACGGACAACTGGAAAAGTTCGACTATATCGTCTCCAACCCCCCGTTTAAATTGGATTTTTCCGATTACAGTGCAGATTTGGACAGTAAAGCCAACAAGGAACGGTTTTTTGCGGGTATCCCAAAAGTGCCGGCCAAAAAGAAGGAATCCATGGCCATTTATCTGCTGTTTATACAGCATATTATGCACAGTTTAAGCGCCAAAGGAAAAGCTGCCATTGTAGTGCCTACTGGTTTTATTACTGCCCAAAGTGGTATTGATAAAAAAATAAGGCAAAAACTGGTTAAGGAGAAAATGTTGGCCGGGGTGGTAAGTATGCCCTCTAACATATTTGCAACTACGGGTACCAACGTGAGTATTTTGTTTTTGGATAAGGAAAACAAAGGCGACGTGGTTTTGATTGATGCCTCTAATTTGGGCACCAAAGTAAAAGAAGGGAAAAACCAAAAAACGGTATTGAGCGAAGCCGAAGAACAGCAGATTATAGATGTGTTTAATGCCAAAAAGGCCAAAGACGACTTCTCTGTGGTGGTTTCTTATGACGATATTAAAGCGAAAAACTACAGCCTTAGTGCCGGGCAATATTTTGAGGTGAAAATTGAATATGTAGATATTACCGCTGTGGAGTTTGCTACAAAAATGAAGGGCTTTGAAAGTAATTTGGAAAGCTTGTTTGTTGAATCTAAACGATTGGAAAAAGAAATTCAGAATAATTTGAAAGGATTGGTTCATGAGTAATTGGAGCAAAAGGACTTTAGGGCAATTAGTAGAAATAGGGAAGGGTTTTATACAGACAGGACCTTTTGGGAGTCAATTACATGTATCTGATTATGTTGACGAGGGAATACCTATAATAATGCCTGTCAACCTTAAGGAAAATAGAATTGATATTTCTAAAGTGTCATTTATTTCAGAGAAAGACTCAAATAGATTAGCTAAGCATCTTGTAAAAGCTGGAGATATAATTTATAGTAGAAGAGGTGATGTAACACAAAAAGCATTAATAACGCAAAAGGAAGAAGGTTACTTTTGTGGTACAGGTTGTTTATTAATAAGAGTTGGGGACAGTATAGAACCAAATTTTCTTGCATATTTTTTAAGTACATCTAAGAGTAAATCTTGGGTAAAGAATCATGCTGTTGGTATTACAATGCCAAATTTGAATACCAAAATTCTGAGTAGATTTCCTATTTCATATCCAGAACGTGCTAGACAAAAACAAATCGCCAAAGTCCTTTCCGATTTAGATGCGAAGATAGAAGTCAACAATAAAATAAACCAAGAGTTAGAGGCCATGGCCAAGCTTATTTATGATTATTGGTTTGTACAGTTCGATTTTCCCTTCGACTTCGCTCAGGGTAAACCCGACCCAAAAGGTAAACCCTATAAATCATCTGGGGGTAATATGGTGTATAGTAAGGAATTGAAAAGA
>CAXAVP010000392.1:0-2443 GCA_963972175.1 uncultured Arenibacter sp. | reverse complement strand
TTCTACCTGTTTTTTTGCGATGGTAAAAACATGACGAAAAAATCGTTTCCCAGGCTCGGGCAGCACATCACGGTCATATTTCATTTCCCTATGCCATATTCTTGAAGTGGGCAGCTTTTCGTTTTTTGGATCATAGGCCACTCCATAGTACATGGGTGCTATTACCTGACTAACCGCATCAGAGAATTGCTCAGCGCTGAGACGTCTTAATAAGGGACCATTAAACACATATTTGTCCTTTACCTCGTCGGCCGTAGCCAACCTGGTAGATACGAGCTGATAGGTTTTGGACGTTACAATCATTTTTATCAGGTGTTTAATATCATAACCTGCGTCCACGAAATCTGCTGCCAACCAATCCAGCAAATCGGCATTCCAAGGCTTATTGTCCATTTCATCTACCGGCTCTATGATTCCCCTACCCATGAATCGTTTCCAAAACCTATTGGTAAGGGTTCTGTACAACCTCCCATTTTCTGGCTTCACCATTACCTGGGATAAGAGGGATAGCCTTTCTTCAAGGTTATCGGCATCTACCGAACCCAGTTCCGGGTACAGAAAGTTTACCTTGGCCATCTTTCCAATGGGCATATCGCAACGATTGAGTTCCAAAATAGAATCGGCAAAAATAGAAGCAAAACCATAGGATTGTTCCAAAGTAAGGTTGCTTACAAAACTATTATGGCAGGAAGCGCATTTAACATTGACCCCCAACAGGGACTGGCCTATATTCTGTGCTGCCTGCATTTCTGTACGCTGACTGGCATTTACCAAACCTCGCCATTTTATACCTTTTATAAAGCCTTCAGATTCCGGAGTGGGGTTTACCAATTCCTTTACCATGAGGTCATAGGATTTATTGGCCTCCAATGACTTATACAACCAATCCGTAATTTGTTTCCTACCCCCTGTAATGAAACCCGTACCACTGTAGTCGTTCCGCAATAAATCATTCCAAAAACTCATCCAATGTTGGGTATAGTTATGGGTGTCATCCAGCAAGCGATCTACCAGCTTGGCTCTTTTATCTGTATCTGTGCTAGCAAGGAATTCCTCAATATCCTCTGGTTGTGGCAGTAAGCCTATGATATCCAAATAGGCACGTCTTATAAAAACCCTATCGCTTATTACATCTGGCCATTCTGCCTTGTTTTCCTCAAAATAGGCATCCATTATTTTATCAACAGGGTGAGCCTCATCACTATGGTTTGGCAACATAGGTTTGGAAAGTGCCAATGGAGCCTCTGGAAAAATTTTCAATGCCCTATCGGACCAGTGTGCCCCGTTTTTTATCCATAGGCCAATAAGGTCTATTTCACTTTTTTTCAGGACCTTTCCCTTTTTGGGCATTACTTCATCATGATCGGGAGGAAGGCTTATCCTTCTAAAGAGTTCACTTTTATCCAAATTACCTGCAACAATAACAGGACCGGACTTACCACCTTTAAAGACCCCTTCCTTATTGTCCAATATCAACTCCCCTTTTTGTTTGTTCTCGCTATGACACTGATAACAGTTATGCGCCAAGATGGCCCGCACTCCCAAGTTAAGGTCTTCCTGCTGTTTTTCTGTCAAAGAATCATGCTGTTGCAGTTCAGAGAGTAACAAAGCCAGCTCGGCATTATCATAAGCATCCTCCTTATGCGGCAAAACACTGGTTAAATAATCTTCCCCATGGGTAAGGTTGGCACCTAAATGCCCGGTAACCACCAAGAATATTACTGTAAGGGACATCCCTAGTCGGTAATAGGCAAAACTGACAAGTTTACCATTTAAGGTGTTATATAGTAGTATCCACGAGATTGAGGCAAGAAGTGCCGTAACCATACCCACATTCTTATGCAATAGAACAAGCTCTCCTTGATAATCGTCATGGGAACGAAGCAACCACCCGAATATAACGGATATAATGGCACAAATACTCCCTAAGCCTACCATCCAATTAATGCCTTCCCTTAAACCTTGTCGCCTTCCCCCTAAGGTCAACAACTCCAAGAAGTAGGCAACTATCAACAAACCTATTGGGAAGTGCACCACCATTGGGTGCAATCGGCCTAAAAACTGAAATATCCAGTCCCACGAATTAGTATCCATAACTGCAATTTAATATTTTTTTCTTAACCCCTTCCAACTGAGAGCCCTTAGTTGTGGTCCTCCGTAAAATGGCAAATAGGAAGCTCTAAAGAGGCTGCAGCTATGTAATGGTTAAAGAAATCTAGGAACCATAGGAACACTCCTAAACTAGTTCATAGAATTCAATAAAGTAAATATTAAGGTATAGTAAAACCTAAAGAAAGGGTTAATGGATAGAAATGCGTCTCAATGGCAAGTAGGGCAGAACTGTAATGAGAGTCCTCTAGAAGTGGAGTACAGGATAAGACTATTTTAGAGTCAATCCAAAATTTTGTGTTTTTGAAAAATAATTTCAAAATTCATAGGTTTA
>CAXAVP010000391.1:0-2455 GCA_963972175.1 uncultured Arenibacter sp. | reverse complement strand
TACGATTCGCTATTTTATTTTGAATGCATTTTCCTTAGGATAGTATGCTACGCTACCCAATTCCTCTTCTATTCTAAGCAATTGGTTATATTTAGCCATCCTGTCCGATCTAGAAGCCGACCCTGTCTTAATCTGACCGGTATTTAAGGCAACAGCCAAATCGGCAATGGTGTTGTCCTCGGTCTCCCCGGAACGATGTGACATTACAGAGGTATATCCGGCATTCTTGGCCATATTCACTGCAGCAATAGTCTCGGTCAAGGTACCTATCTGATTAACCTTTATAAGGATAGAGTTGGCTATGCCCTCTTTAATTCCTTTGGACAAACGCTCCACATTGGTCACGAACAAATCATCACCTACCAATTGAACCTTGTCACCAATTTTTTCGGTCAAGGTTTTCCAACCGGCCCAATCGTTTTCATCCATTCCATCCTCTATAGAAATAATTGGATATTTGGCACTTAAATCGGCCAAATACTGGGCTTGCTCCTCAGATGTCCTCACCATTCCCTTATCACCTTCAAACTTGGTATAATCATATTTACCATCCACATAAAATTCTGCGGACGCACAATCCAAAGCGATCATAATTTCATCCCCTAACTTATATCCTGCTTTCTCAACAGCTTTTGCAATGGTATCCAAGGCATCCTCTGTACCTCCGGCAAGATTGGGAGCAAAACCTCCCTCATCACCAACTGCAGTACTTAGACCTCTATCATGCAATACCTTTTTTAGGTTATGGAATATTTCAGTTCCCATTTGCATGGCGTGGGAAAACGACTCAGCCTTTACCGGCATCACCATAAATTCCTGAAAAGCAATAGGAGCGTCGGAATGCGAACCACCGTTGATAATGTTCATCATTGGCACCGGTAAGGTATTGGCACTTACCCCTCCAACATATCTAAACAAGGAAATTCCCAATTCGTTGGCAGCAGCCTTGGCTACAGCCAGGGAAACACCTAATATAGCGTTGGCTCCCAATTTTGATTTATTGGGTGTACCATCCAATTCAATCATTGTTTGATCTACCAAGTTCTGCTCAAAAACAGACATACCCAATATTTCCTCGGCAATTAGGGTATTTACATTATTCACAGCATTTCCGACTCCCTTACCCATAAAGGATTTTCCCCCGTCACGAAGCTCTACCGCCTCATGTTCTCCTGTAGAAGCACCGGAAGGAACAGCTGCCCTACCCATAACTCCATTTTCCGTAATTACGTCTACCTCTACCGTTGGATTACCTCTTGAATCCAAAATTTGTCGTGCATGAACACTTAGGATGATACTCATATGTCTTTCTTTAAAATTTTAGTTAAAGTAATATGCAAATATAGCAAAGCAAGCGCTTTTAGTCCCACTATTATTAGCATTAATGAACGTTTAATAACAATAAAATAAAACTACAACGTTTTAGTTGACCGTAGATTGGATCATTTCGAAAAATTGGTCGAAAAGATAATCTGCATCGTGCGGACCAGGGCTAGCTTCAGGATGATATTGTACAGAGAAAACGTTCTTGTCCTTCATTTTTATTCCGGCTACTGTATTGTCGTTTAAATGGAGATGTGTTATTTCCAGATCAGGGTTAGCCTCCGCTTCTTCCCTATTAATGGCGAAACCATGGTTTTGGGAAGTGATTTCACCTTTTCCGGTCACCAAATTCATCACTGGATGGTTTATTCCCCTATGACCATTGTGCATTTTGTAGGTAGACACACCATTGGCAAGTGCCAAAACCTGATGCCCTAAACAAATACCGAACAAAGGCTTGTCCGACTTAATAATTTCCTTTGCCGAAGCAATGGCCTCATGTAATGGATCTGGATCCCCAGGACCATTGGAAATGAAATAACCATCAGGATTCCAAGCACTCATTTCCTCAAAAGAGGAGTTGTAAGGAAAGACCTTTATATAGGCATCCCGTTTCGCCAAATTCCTAAGTATGTTCTTTTTAATTCCAATATCCAGTGCAGATATTTTGTATTTAGCATTTTCATCACCAAAGAAGTAAGGCTCTTTGGTGGAAACCTTGGAAGATAATTCCAATCCTTCCATACTGGGCACTTCAGCAAGCTTCTTCTTTAGTTCCTCTATATTGTCAACATCGGTGGATATTACCGCATTCATAGCACCATTATCCCTAATATAACTTACCAAGGCCCTGGTATCTACATCTGAAATGGCCAAAAGATTGTTATTGTCCAAAAATTCTTCCAGGCTTAAATCGGCATTGGGTCTGGAATAGTTATAACTAAAGTTCTTGCAAACCAAGCCCGATATTTTAACCGAATCAGATTCCACTTCCTCTTCATTGGTTCCATAGTTACCAATATGGGCATTAGTGGTTACCATTATTTGTCCAAAATACGAAGGATCGGTAAAAATCTCTTGATAACCGGTCATTCCAGTGTTAAAACAAGCCTCTCCAAAGGCAGTTCCTTCC
>CAXAVP010000390.1:0-2484 GCA_963972175.1 uncultured Arenibacter sp. | reverse complement strand
CTTTGAGGGATCAAAGCGCTTTCCTTAACTAACCAACCAAATAAACTACTACGTATCCTATTGGACACATTACTAGCCTAACTCTTAAGCTATCTCAATCAATCTCTTGGGCTTGGGCAATGCCTCTTCTTTTTTGGGCAGAACAAATTTGAGTACGCCGTCTTCATATGAGGCATTAATCTTGTCCGCCGCTACAGTTTCTGGCAAGCTGAATACCCTTTTAAATGAGGAGAAAGTAAATTCCTTTCTAGTATACCCCTCATCAACCGTACTATCTTCATTCTTTACCTCAGAAGAAATAGTTAGCAGGTCGTTATCGATTTCGACATTGAAATCTTCCTTTTTCCTACCCGGTACGGCAAGTTCCAATAGATACTCGCTCTCGGTTTCCTTAACATTTGCAGCTGGGACATTGTAATTTACATTATCCATACCCCCAAACCAGTCTGGTTTAAAAAATTCATTCATTAAGGAAGGAAACAACACATTATTTCTTTTTACTATACTCATGATATTTATTTTTTACGTTATACTTTTCACAGTATACATGTCAAATCCTATACCAGAACAATTTTAATGACACTATGTCATTTTTAAACAAAGAAACACCGTCATATTGTCACTTAGTTGTTGTAAACTTTAAAGATCTCCATTAAAACCTCCGGCGGGACCACCTTGTCTGGATACCTGTGCATAGCTATCAATACCTGCTCTATGGCTGCCTGCGGCAGCCCAAAACCCAGACCTACGTTGTGCAGTTCCTCTATTTCCACCAATTTCTGCTCACGATCAATATTCATGAGCAATACCAATCTGTGAAATTGAAGAATACGTTCGGCCTCCGACTTTAGCACTACCTTTTTTGGCTTCTTGTGAAACAAGGAATTAAAATCTTCTTTACCTATCCCCAATTGTTGTGCCACACCCCATAAAAAATCATACTCCGAATCCATGATTTTCTTGTCTATCCTAGCAAAGGAAATCATTTGGGAAAGAATGCCCAGTTTCTCCGAATACGTATTCATAGTTAACAGTTTATCACTAAGTTACATTATTTGAGCTTGTTTTCTAGTCAACCACTGGAGGAAAGTTTTACAAAACTGGCCACACATCCTATTTTTTGTAATATCTTGTAAAAAAAATTAATATATGACCAATAATGATGTTTTAAAAAAGTTAAGAGTTGCCCTTAAACTACGTGATGATGATATTGTAGAAATTTTAAAACTAGTCGATTTTAAAGTCTCCAAAAGCGAGCTTGGAGCTTTTTTCAGAAAAGAAGACCACCCCAATTATATGGAGTGTGGCGACCAGATATTGCGTAATTTTTTAAACGGATTGGTAATTTATTACAGGGGGACCAGGGATAATCCAAAAGACACTAATACAACCTTGCCCAAGCCCAAAAAATCTATCCCTACCAAGCCTTCCCAGAAACCCAGGTTTAAAGAGCAACAAAAAAGAAAGATAGATCACGATATTAGTTCCGTAAAATACAAGAACAAGAAAAAGCCCTAACAATCGGATTATTTAGAATATAAAAAAAGGCAGTATTAAAAAATACTGCCTTTTTTATTAATGATATAAGGCGCTTATTAAGCCAATACCTCCTCAACCTTGTCCGCAGCTTCTTGAAATTGAACTGCAGAGTGAACGGCTAATCCTGAGTTATCGATAATTTCCTTGGCCAATTCGGCATTGGTTCCCTGAAGCCTAACTATAATAGGAACTTTAATGGCATCGCCCATATTTTTATAGGCGTCCACAACTCCTTGGGCTACACGGTCACATCGTACAATTCCACCAAAAATATTTATTAGAATACACTTAACCGCAGGATCTTTTAATATAATCCTAAATGCTTCCTCTACTCTCTTTGCATCAGCCGTACCTCCTACATCCAAGAAATTAGCAGGTTCACCTCCGGCCATTTTAATCAAATCCATCGTAGCCATTGCAAGTCCCGCTCCGTTCACCATACATCCTACATTACCATCCAAATCTACATAGTTAAGACCAACGGCCCTTGCTTCTACCTCAATTGGATTTTCCTCTCTCAAATCGCGCATTTCTGCATATTGCTTTCTTCTATACAAAGCATTGTCGTCTATTGAAACCTTTGCATCTACCGCCATGATCTTATCATCGGACGTTTTAAGAACAGGATTGATCTCGAACAAACTGGCATCACTTTCGGTATATGCTGTATACAGACTACTGACAAACTTGGTCATTTCTTTAAAAGCTGTACCGGATAGACCTAAATTAAAAGCTATTTTCCTAGCTTGGAAAGGCAAAAGACCAGTGGAAGGATCAATCTCTTCCGTAAATATTAAGTGTGGTGTTTTCTCGGCCACTTCCTCAATATCCATTCCACCTTCGGTAGAATACATGATCATATTTCTACCATTGGCCCTATTTAATAAAACGGACATGTAAAACTCACTGGTTTCACTGTCCCCGGGATAATAAACATCCTCTGCT
>CAXAVP010000389.1:0-2714 GCA_963972175.1 uncultured Arenibacter sp. | reverse complement strand
AACAATACATTATATAATAATCATAAGATTGTAAATGCAATTAATCAAACTTAATGCCACGGACTCCACAAACGCCTATTTAAAAGAGCTGTTGCTTACGGGTACCCTGGAAGATTTTAGGGTAGTGATGGCCCACGAACAATTAAAGGGACGTGGGCAAATGGGAGCAAGTTGGGTTTCTGAGCCTGGTAAAAACCTAACATTCAGCGTTTTAAATAAATCAGTGGGCCTTGAAGTAGGGTCGCAATTTCTGTTGAACATGGCAGTATCTTTGGCTATTTACAATACATTATTTAAACTGCAAGTGCCTGATTTAAGGATAAAATGGCCAAACGACATTATGTCAGGCCATTCCAAGATTTGTGGAATTCTCATAGAAAATATTTTGTCCGGACAACAAATTCAGGCTTCTATTATTGGAATTGGGTTAAATGTAAATCAATTGGTCTTCCCCAACCTGCCCAATGTATCCTCGTTAAAACTGTTATTGGGCAAAACTTTGCCCTTGGAAGCGCTACTTCATAAAATAGTGGGTAATCTGAAGGCTCTACTCAAGGAAAAAATAAATGACGAAAATTATTTGTTTTCGCATTATGAGGAGCTGCTCTTTAGAAAAGATAAGCCTTCCACATTTAAAAATAAGGAAGGTGAAATGTTTATGGGATTTATAAAAGGGGTAACCAAAGGAGGCAAACTCTTGATATTACTGGAGGATGATATTCTACAGGAGTATGATCTAAAAGAGGTTAGGCTGCTGTTCTAGTCTCCGCTAAGCATTGTAAGCCTATATTTTGGATAGGTTGTCTGATAGTGTTCCAATAAAATTGGTAATGGGAGCCTTTACCATCATAGCCATCATAGCGTTAAATTCACCTTCAAAACTCAATGCTACCTCACTTTCGTTGGTGCTTATTTCGGCAATGTTCGCTGTTAGGGTAAATGGCAATTTGTCGCTTGCCGCACCTAGGGTCAATTGTGAGTGTGGTGTTTGCTGTTTTTTTTGAAGTACTATTTCGGGCATTCCTTTTAAGGCGAACAAGAATCGGTCCTCATTGATCACTTCAAATTTGCTTATGTTCTCTGGCATTAAGGTTTCAAAATTCCTTACATCATTTAGAAAATCAAAAACTTCCTTGCCGCTTTTATTTACTGTCTTTTTTGGTGCTTCTAAATACATAAATTTAAGATTGCCAGGTAGCGGGGTCGGTCTTCCACTCCAATAAGGTTTTTAGTTGATTGTCCTGAATATAATTTGTATCCGAGGCCTGTTGTATAAGATGGTCGTAATCACTCAAGGTATGTAAGTCTATACCGTAATTTTTAAAATTTTCCGTGGCTACTGCAAAACCATAGGTAAAAATAGCGATCATGCCCTTTACGTTGGCTCCGCTGCTCTTTAAGGCGTCAACGGCATTTAAGCTGCTTTTCCCGGTACTTATCAAGTCTTCTATGACCACAACATTTTGATTGGGCTCTAAATGGCCTTCTATTTGATTCTGCCTGCCATGTGATTTGGGTTGGGGCCTTACATATATAAATGGCAGTCCCAAATATTCGGCAACCAACATTCCAATACCAATAGCTCCTGTGGCTACTCCGGCAATAACATCCGGTTTGCCATAAAGGCGCTCAACTTGTTTTGCCATTTCCTCCCTAACAAAATTTCTGATGCTTGGATATGAGAGTATTATCCTATTATCACAATAAATTGGAGATTTCCATCCCGATGCCCATGTAAATGGATTTTCAGGTTCCAACTTTATTGCATTAATTTGCAGCAGAAGCTCGGCAGTTTTTTTAGCAGTGTCTTTATCTAAAACCATGATGCAAATGTATAAAGTTTTTGTTAATGAGTCACCTCTGATTTTAACAAATAAATTATCAGATACCGCCAATAGTAAATATTTTTTGTTAAATGGATCTGCCATAAATGAGGCTATAGACTCTTTGGCCAACAAGAAATTGAAGAAGGCTTTTATTTATCATCCCAACCACGAGGAGATATTAAAGAAATTTTCAAAAAAAATACCCTTGGTGGTTGCGGCCGGTGGTGTTGTCACAAATAAGGAGGGCAAGGTACTTTTTATCTATAGGAATGATAAATGGGACTTGCCCAAGGGGAAGTTGGATAAAGGGGAGACCATAGAAGAATGTGCCTTGAGGGAGGTAGAGGAAGAAACAGGAGTCAAGGGTCTTAAGATTGAAAATTTTCTCAGGACTACATATCACCTGTTTAAAAGAAACGGCACCTATAAGCTAAAGGAGGTTCATTGGTTTGCTATGAAGACCAATTTTAAAGGCGAATTGGTAGGCGAGGCCAGTGAAGGGATAGAAAAAGTAAAATGGAAAGGGCCGGATAAAATTAAAAAAGCCCTGGAAAATTCTTATGCCAATATAAAAATCCTTTTTAAGGACTAAGGTTCTAGTCCTTTAAGATGCGGTATACCGGGTATTGCATATGTTGGGGTTCGTAGTGTTTGGAATGCCTGTAAATCCAATCCAATTGGTTGTGCCAATTCGCAGAAAATGTACTGTCCACTTCTTTTTTTGCTTCAAATTCCAATCTAAGATCTTGGTCTTTGGTTAGTATATCCAGAGCAATTTCCTCAAAGACATAGGGAGAAAACCCTTCTTTTCGCTGTAAGATAGCATCAAAGAAATTCCAATTAAAGAAAGAATCGGTGGCTTCTGGTTCCAAGGTCTCCAATAGGTAC
>CAXAVP010000388.1:0-2716 GCA_963972175.1 uncultured Arenibacter sp. | reverse complement strand
CGTCTGTATGTGAACTAAGTTTTTTCTATTTATAAGGCATTATGATTCAATTTTGTAATGAATTGAACAAAATTTGGACCTTCATAGCCCATATTTGCCTTAATTTTATATCAACGAAAACAACTATGTATACAGGATAATTTTACCTGTAGAAAAGTAAGAAATCCAATAGTGGTTATAGGATAGGACCATTGTATTGGACGTATAAACATCCCCTCCGAGTTTTCTAAATAGATAGACTAGCATTTACCAATCATTGTATTTAAGTTCCTGATTTGAGTAAGGTAGGTGCTGTGTACACTATATTTTCTGGATATTTCACTGTGGTCTTGAATTATTCAGAATTAATTGAATAGTAAACTCTTTTATTAACACAAACAGATTATTAACCCAAAAATTATTAGTCATGACAAAGTATGTAGATTTTTCAAAATTTAAAATTCCAATCTTTATCACCATGATGTTGTTTAGTACTTTCTTTTACGGACAACATCAAAATGAGGAAGGAATGGAAATGTCCCTTGTACGTACCCATGGGGATAAAGATTTAAATTGGGGCGCTTGTCCCTCTTTTATGCCCGAGGGCTGTACCATTGCCGTATTGCACGGTAACCCCGCCAATACCAATTCCGATATTTTTTTTAAAGTACCTACCAATTATGAAATACCATCTCATTATCACAGTTCCGCAGAACGTATGATTCTTGTTTCCGGGGAATTGCAGGTCAAATACGAAGGGGAGGCGGAACATACTATGAAAGTAGGATCCTATGCATACGGCCCTTCTAAAAAACCACATACGGCAAAATGTGTAAGCAAGGATCCATGTATCCTGTTTATTGCCTTTGAAGAACCTTTGGATGCCTTTCCTTTGGTTCAGAAAAAATAAGACTTCATTGGAACAGTAAGCCAGTAAGATTTGAACTAAAATGCATTAACTCTAAAATTATAATTATGGAAATGGTAATGGAAATGGATGCCGAACTTATTGCATCCTTTAAAAAACAAATAAGAGGGGAAGTGGTAATGCCATCCGATGTAAATTTTGACGATAGCCGCAAGCTGTACAATGCCATGATTGATAAACGTCCGGGAATGATAGTCAAATGTGTGGATGTGGCCGATGTTATGGCGGCCGTAAATTTTGCCAGGGAAAACCATTTACTGCTGGCCGTACGGGGAGGGGGTCACAATGGGGGCGGATTGGGATCCTGTAATGATGGGTTGGTGATAGACCTGTCAGGATTAAAATCTATTCGTGTAGACACCTCCAACAATACCGTACGTGTAGGTGGAGGAAATCTTTGGGGAGAAGTAGATCACGCCACACATGCCTTTGGGTTGGCTATACCGGCCGGAATCATATCTTCAACCGGGGTGGGAGGTTTAACCCTAGGAGGTGGGGTTGGCTATCTGTCTAGAAAATTCGGACTCACCATAGATAATTTATTGGAGGCCGATATGGTTCTGGCCAATGGTTCCTTGGTAACCGTTAGCCAAAAGCAACATCCGGAATTGTTCTGGGCAATTCGAGGCGGGGGTGGTAATTTTGGGGTTGTAACGTCCTTTAAATTTCAGGCCCATCCTTTAAAAAATGTAATTGGAGGACCTACTTTATGGCCCATAGAGAAAACAGAGGAAATAATGGAGTGGTTTGATGATTTTATTCATGAGGCTCCGGAAGACCTAAATGGGTTTATTGCTACCATGGTCATTCCTGGAGCACCGTTTCCCGAGTCATTGCACCATAGAAAGTTTTGTGGAATAGTTTGGTGCTATACGGGTAGCCCAGAAACCTTTCAGGAGGTTTTTAAACCTGTATTGGCTAAAAAACCCGAATTTGAACATGTAGGTGAAATGCCGTATCCTGCTATACAAACACTTTTTGACGGACTCTTCCCCCCGGGATTACAATGGTATTGGAGGGCCGACTTCTTTAATAAATTGGGGCCGGAAGTGAGGGAGGGCCATTTTAAATATGGCGCAACTATTCCTACTCCATTATCACAAATGCATTTATACCCCATTAGTGGAGCTGCCGCTAGGGTGGGAGATAAGGATACCCCGTGGGCCTATAGGAATGCAAAATACGCCGGTGTTATCGTAGGCGTAGATCCTGACCCATCAAATGCCGAAAAAATAACCAATTGGTGCAAGGATTATTACAATGAATTGCATCCGCATTCCTCAGGGGGTGCCTATTCCAATTTTATGATGGAAGAAGGACAGGAAAGGGTTAAGGAAAGTTACCGTCAGAATTATGGGAAATTGGTAGAAATCAAACAAAAGTACGATCCCAATAACCTCTTTAGGGTTAACCAAAATATAGCCCCTTAGAAGAGACCATAGAGGCATGCTGTTCTTTATTGGATAGTAGGCTTATCGCGCTAAGTAAATTATATATAGCTACAGACCCTTTTTGTTACAGAACATCAAGTGTTTTTTGCGCTTCGGGGCCTATACGTTTCTTGGTTTCATCCGTTATATATTTCTTCTGGTCTACTTGCTGTGGCTGTTCGGAAGTACAAAAATAGCTGTGGATACTCCTCCGTGGTTTAGAGGTGCGGTTGGTGGTTCCACCGTGCCAAGCATGGGAATTAAAGATAAAAACAGACCCTGCCGGGGCAGTAATAATGGTTTCGTCAGGATGGGGAAGACTGGGGTCTTCCATCTTCTCTTGTGGCGGTATACCCAGTTTATGGGTTCCCGGTACAAT
>CAXAVP010000387.1:0-2725 GCA_963972175.1 uncultured Arenibacter sp. | reverse complement strand
AATTTTCATTAGCTATCCACCATTCCAATAAGGCTATTTCATTGTTGGTAAGCTGCACTTTGCCTTTGGGGGGCATATGCTCCTCATCTTCCATAGGGAGTTTTATGTGATGCATCAGTCTGCTGGGTTCTCCTTGATCCGCCATCAACAAACTACCGGAATCACCACCTTTTAAAAGCTGCTCCTTGGTAGTCATAATCAAGCCACCCTTCACTTTATTGGGGTTGTGGCAGCCGGTACACTTGGCATCAAAAATGGGCTGTACTATATCTTGGTATACTTTTGCTTGTTCCACATTGGTAATAACCACTTTTTTGGTATCTGTAGTCGTATACAAATAACCTTCTCCATGGGTCATACTGCCTCCTAAGTGCCCAGTAAACCCCAAAAGTCCCATGATGAGGATAAACAAGGGGAGGTAGATAGGTGTACTCCACTTTTTAGGATATTTTTTTATAAGGAATAGGAAGGTAGATCCCACTGCTAGTCCAACGGCCATCCAGCGGTGTCTAAAAAGAAGGGTCTCGTCATATCCCCCGTCCTCACCTAAAAGCCAACCGCTAATAACGGATAGGACTGTAGTGATGGCGGCCAGACCCAAAGCAAATTTTAAAATGTCCTGGTCCAGAACGTGGGTTTTTTTGCGGAAGTATAGTTCCATTAAGAAAACCAATATCAATATACCTATGGGCATATGAACCAATAAGGGGTGTAGGCGCCCTAGATCTATAATCTGTAATATCATGTTGTTTCTTGTTGGCTTAGGTTAGAATATCTTTTACAATATGTCCTTCTACATCGGTTAATCTAAACCTTCTACCTTGGTATTTATAAGTTAGTTTTTCATGGTCTATGCCCAATAAATGCAACATGGTAGCCTGAAAGTCGTGCACGTGAACGGGATCCTTTACAATATTATATCCAAAATCATCGGTTTCCCCATACACCATTCCTGGTTTTATACCACCTCCTGCCATCCACATGGTGAATGATCTTGGATGATGGTCCCTTCCGTAATTGGTATCGGTGAGTAGGCCTTGGGAATAGTTGGTACGACCAAATTCACCTCCCCAGATTACTAGGGTGTCTTCCAATAAACCCCGCTGTTTAAGGTCGGCCACTAAGGCCGCTGAAGCCTGATCAACATCTTTAGCCTGCTTGGCAATGGCTCCGGGAAGGTTGTCATGTTGATCCCAGCCCATGTGATATAATTGGATAAAACGAACATCTTGTTCTGCCAACCTCCTTGCCAAAAGGCAATTGGCAGCATAAGTGCCGGGTATTTTGGCCTCTGGGCCATACATTTCGTAAATATAATCGGGTTCTTTTGCCGTGTCCATTACGTTGGGAACCGATGTTTGCATTCTATAGGCCATTTCATATTGGGCAATCCTACTTTTTATTTCAGGATCGCCGTTGTCCTGATAGTGCTTGTCGTTCAATGCCGCTATATTATCCAACATTTCACGTTTAACTTCTTTGGTGATTCCCTTGGGGTCGTTTAGGTATAGTACAGGATCTTTGGCCGCCCTGAACTGTACGCCCTGGTGCAGTGAGTGGAGGAATCCATTGCCCCATAGTCGCGTATAGAGGGGCTGCCCGTTAGGTCTTCCGGTACCACGGGATAACAGAACAGTAAAGGCGGGCAGGTTCTCGTTTTCACTTCCCAGCCCATAGCTCAGCCAAGATCCAATGCTTGGTCTTCCCGGTTGTTGGGAGCCGGTTTGAAAAAAGGTTACTGCCGGATCGTGGTTTATTGCTTCGGTATACATGGATTTTATAATGCAAAGGTCATCCACCATTTTTGCAGTATAAGGCAGTAGTTCACTGATCTCTGTACCGTTCTTTCCATGTTTATTGAACTTGTACAACGATCCAACAAGGGGGAATTTATCCTGTCCAGCGGTCATACCCGTAAGCCTTTGTCCGTTTCTGATTGATTCTGGTAAATCTTCTCCCCTGCGTTTGTTTAACAAAGGCTTGTGGTCAAATAGTTCAAATTGGGAAGGCCCTCCACTTTGAAAAAGGTATATAACCCTTTTTACCTTGGCGGGATGGTGCAAGGAATTTAAAATACCTTTTACTCCGTTAAGGCTGTCATCTTTTGTCAAGATGCCATTTTTGTCCTTTCTAAACAGGTTGGCGCCCAAGAGTGATGCTAAGGCTACCCCTCCAACGCCAAGTGCGGATTTCCCTAAAAAAGATCTTCTATTTAGAATTAAGGAGCGTTCCTCAATTATTTTTTTTTCGCTCATAATCAGCCTCTACTTATTGTTTCGTCTAAATTTAAAATGGAGTGGGCGGTCAGTGCCAAGGCGGCCAGTTTGTATTTGGAATACTCTCCCTTTATTTCATAGGCCCCTATGCTCAAATAATCTTCGGCACCTATACCTTTGTTTTTTACTTTCTCCAACATGCTACTGTAGTAATTGTCCAACATTTGCAGTTCTTCTTCGTCTGGATCCCTAGAGGTTGCCTGTTTAAAAATAAAGCTAATTTGTTCACTTTTTTCCAAATGGGCGTCCATTGCCGTTTTTGCCAATAGCCTAGAGGCTTCAATGAGCTGTGGGTCGTTCAGCAGCACCAATGCCTGTAATGGGGTGTTTGTTTCTTGGCGCTTCACGGTACACAGGTCCCTGGATGCCGCATCAAATGTCATCATACTTGGTGGGGGGACCGTCCTTTTCCAAAAGGTATATAGACTTTTTCTATATAGGTCTTTCCC
>CAXAVP010000386.1:0-2757 GCA_963972175.1 uncultured Arenibacter sp. | reverse complement strand
AAAGTTTGCGGTAATATCATAGCCTACGAACATTTTAAACGGTGCCGTATTGTATTTCGTTTCCAAATACGGAATTAGTTCCATTCCCAAGAATTCGAAAAACAATTTTCCTTTTTCTGTTGGCAATCCGCTATCGGTCTCAAAACCACAGTCAAATTCCCTTAAGTTGTTTTTGGACTGGTGAACCCCAACGACAATTGCTTCGGGCATGCCGTGGAAATTACTATAGAACTTGGAGTTGGCCACTACTTGATCAAACAAATATTCAGCATCCAACACCACAATGAGCGGGTACTTTTTTTCTTCGGTATAGCTTTCTGGAAAATAGTACTGCACATCCCGTCTTTCCTGCAGTTTAAAGGATTCAAAAATTTCTTGGGTTACCTGTGCGTTGATCCCAAGGCACAGAAACAGGACCAATAAGGTGAGTAGACGTTGCATAGCGTAATTTTAGTGCAATAGAAAACTATTTGTTTCTGTTCCATAACGGTAATACCAGAAAAGATATTGCACCAAAAACAACTACCATCAAAGTTTGTGAAATCCACATTATCCACCCAAAGGCATCTGCAGAAACCTTATTTATGCCAAATATGACCAAGGCCCCACTTACGGCAATGGGATAAATACCAATACCCCCATTGGTGGCAGACATGGCAAATGCGCCGGCCACAAAGGCAACAATCAATTGGCTCAGACCCAGGTCAGTAGTGTCTACAACCGTATACTTTATTACCCAAAACATGGCTATATACGCAGACCATATAAAAATGGTGTGCAATATAAACCGCCATTTGTACCTCATTTTAAAAATACTAAGAATACCGTCCAGCATTCCTTTTAAAAAGTGTTTTAATTTAACGGCCAGGCTTATTTTTGACTTTTTAACAAAGTACAGTAATAAAACCAACCCTAAAATACCGGAGGAAAGCACAACGGACAATAGTGCAAGACTAAATCCCTTTTCCTGTAAAAAACCCCAGATGATATCGGTTTGCAAGATCAGGGCTATGACAATCACAAGTAGCAACATGATCAAATCTATCACCCGTTCCGTAACAATGGTACCAAATCCTTTTTGAAAAGGAACCCCTTCATAGGATGCCAAGGCAGTGGCCCTTAGGATTTCCCCGGATCTCGGTATACCCAAATTGGTAAAATAAGCGGTTAGGATTATCAGTATATTATTGAATATTTTTGGTCGGTAGCCCAATGGTTCCAACAAATAGTTCCAACGAATGGCACGTGAGAGATGGGTTAGAATTCCTAAAAGAACGGATAGGCCCACCCATAGTAAATCGGCATTTTTGATATAATGCAGGATTTGCTGCCTATCTTCTTTGGAAGTGGAATAGTAAGAATACCAAATTAAAAATACTCCCAAGCCAATTGGAAGTATTGTTTTTAGCGTTTTCTCTATAGAGGCTTTCAAAATTTAGGTCAAGAGATTGTTTTCCTCATTGGGAAAAACCAAGGAAGGATTGAATTTTTTGGCCAATTCAATATCCATATGTGCGTAGGTTATCAGAATTAAAATGTCGCCCACGGCTACTTTTCTTGCAGCAGCTCCATTAAGGGTTACTTCTCCACTGCCCCTGGTCCCGGGAATGGCATAGGTTTCCAGCCTCTCGCCATTGTTATTATTTACAATTTGCACTTTCTCGCCTCTAATAATATTCGCCGCATCCATCAAATCTTCATCAATGGTAATGCTCCCTATATAATTTAGGTCGGCACCCGTCACTTTTACGCGGTGTATTTTAGATTTTACTACTTCTATTTGCATGGGACAAAGTTAATCAATTTGCTAGTTATTACACTAATTTAGCTTTTGGAACCAATTAGGGCTTATAGGGCAATGTTATCTATAAGTCTTACACCACCAAGGTAAACCGCAATAAAGGCCCTATACTCTTTTGAGCTGTTTTTGGTGGCAACAGCTTGTAACTGGTCTACATCGGCAATTTTAATATATTCCAATTCCAGATTTGGATGGGTTTCAAATTCTTTTCTTACCCAATCCATAACATAATCAGCACTTTTCGTGCCAAATTCCTTTTTGGCAGCTTTTAGGGTCTGGTATATAAAACCTGCCTCTTTTCTTTGGTCTTTTGACAGCCTTTCGTTCCTGGAGCTCATAGCCAATCCGTTGGACTCCCTAACAATGGGGCAGCCAACAATTTCTACATCTATATTGGTAATGCGCACCAGTTTCTTTATAATCTGCAACTGTTGAAAATCTTTTTCACCAAAATAAGCCCTGTGTGGCGAGACCAATCTCAATAATTTCTCCACTATGGTCCCCACCCCGTCAAAATGACCCGGTCTAAATTCTCCTTCCATAACGTGTTCCAAACCTTCAAAATTGTAAGACTTGGAGGAGATTTCATCAGTGTACATTTCTGAAGCAGAAGGCGCAAACACCAGCAAGTTTTCAGTGACAGAACTTAAAAGCGAGATATCGGCCTCTAAGGTATTGGGGTATTTTTCAAGGTCTTCCTTGTTGTTAAACTGTGTGGGGTTCACAAAGATACTCACTATGGTAACATTGTTTTCCCTGACCGCGTGCTCAACTAGGGAAATATGCCCGGAATGCAGTGCTCCCATGGTAGGTACCAAGCCTACTGATGTGGATTCTGACAGGCCTTCCAAATACGTTTTTAGGTCCTTTTTAGTGTTAATTAACTGCATGCGTTTTACTTAAAAGAGAGCAAACTTACTATAAATACTGCTAATGTGCATAATTTTTGTAATTTT
>CAXAVP010000385.1:0-2834 GCA_963972175.1 uncultured Arenibacter sp. | reverse complement strand
CCTGATTATAGCTTAAGTCCGTGTAATCCCTTAGGTTGTGAAAATGCACTTCTACCACACCTTTCTCTATGGCCCTCTTTAAAATAGAGGCTTCAAAGGGACTTTTTAGTATATCGGGAACTACAGTAATAATATCTATTCGCATGGGGATAGGCAATAACGTTAATGGTATCTTACAATACGGTCCAAAAGTAGTAAAAACATGCCCAATTCCCTTTTTAATTGTTTAAAAGCAGTGTTTTTTTAACCAGCTTACTGTGGTTCAATCTCGCTTTTCAGTAAGGGCTCAAGGGAATACAGGTTAAAAAAAAGCTCCCTTCTGGGAGCTTACCGTGTTATTTGGATTTCTTTTGTTTGTTTAGTTCGTCTTGCAACTGCCTACTAATTTTTTGTTCCCGTTCCAGTGCCCGTCTTCTGTGGTCTTCATATTCCGTTTCCAATTCGGAAAGAGCAACCTTTGCTTCCTGTGTAAGGATATTACTGTTTCTAAATCTATAAATAAAGAATAATAAGAGCAGTAGCAGGGTAGCAATAATGGTCCAAAGAATAAAATTGTAGGTGCTTTTGGAGACCAAAAAGCCTAAAAAGGACATGCTGTCTTTTTCCTCGGTTACCGAAGCTAAATTGTTGGTGGTTTCCTCCAGTTTTTTGTTCAATGAATTTATGGTCTCTACATGACCGGAAATAGTAGTGTTTAATTGCTTGATGTTATTGTTAAATTCATTGATGGAATCCAATACATTTTGTCTTAGTTTACCTAAGTTGTATTCTTTTACTACTTCGTATCTAACGCCGTCTGCCCTGTAATTGCCCGATTTTTTTGAAATATATTCAAATTGTGAGCTTATGGGGCCTTCATCAAGGGAAAGTGTATTTTCTGTGGCACTTTCCTGCGCATGATGTAGGTTAAATGACAATAGAGCCATTACAATAAAGAGTATTCTCGAAATTTTCATTTATGTAATTCTTATTGTTAATAATGATTAAGAGGGGGCTAAAGTACTCCAATATTCCCAATTTATGAAAAAAAATGGGGGATTAGGTTTCCTCGGATAACTAGTATAACCCACTATTTTATAAATTATTATATGTTTTCAAAATTTTAGTAATAGGTATACCTTCTAACCTTGGCAACATATTTGGCCAGCCTAATTACTTGGTGGGCATAACCAAATTCGTTATCGTACCAAACGTACAACACTAGATTACGACCATCTTCCGATACAATGGTCGCCGTACTATCGTAAATGGCGGGTGCGGAATTACCAACTATGTCTGAAGACACCAGTTCATTGCTAAGGGAAAATTTTATCTGCTCTACCAAGTCGCCCTCCAATGCATATTTTTTTATGATAGTGTTCAGGGCTTCTTTGGAAGTGTTGTTGTTTACTTCTATATTAAGGATAGCCAAGGAGCCGTTGGGCACGGGTACCCTTATAGCGTTGGAGGTTAATTTACCAGCAAGCTGTGGTAGGGCTTTGGTTACAGCTTTTCCGGCGCCGGTTTCGGTAATGACCATGTTGAGGGCGGCCGCTCGGCCACGCCTGTACTTTCCGTGCATATTATCTACTAAATTTTGGTCATTGGTATAAGCGTGGATCGTTTCTATATGACCTTTTTTTATGCCCAATGAATCTTCCACGATTTTTAAAATAGGCGTAATGGCGTTGGTGGTACAGGAGGCTGCAGAGAATATAGTTGTGGTGTCAGGGTCAAATTCCATATGGTTAACGCCGTGGACTATATTGGGAACGCCCTTTCCGGGAGCTGTTAACAACACTGTTCCACTGCCTTTTGAGACAAGGTGCATGCTTAAAGCCTCCTTGTCCCTATAGGCTCCTGTATTATCTATAATCAGGGCATTCTTTATACCGTATTGTAGGTAGTCTATCTCTTTGGGGTCATTGGCGGCTATCATATGTACTGTGGTACCGTTAATGATCATTGCCATATTTTTATGGTCTATCTCTACCGTTCCATGAAATTGTCCGTGAACGGAGTCGGTGCGCAATAGGTTTGCTCTTTTTTCCAAAATTTCCGCGCTTATGTTTCCCCTGGTGACTATGGCTCTTAACCTCAGTTGATTTCCTTTTCCGGTTTTTGCCATCAGCTCCCTAGCCAATAACCTTCCTATCCTGCCGAAACCATAGAGCACCACATCCTTAGGCCTAATTTCGTTACTGTCCTCGGCCCCTTTTAGTTTTTTCAGGACAAAATCCTTAACCGTGCTATAATTGTTGATTTCGGAATGGTATTCATAGGTGAGTTTTCCGATATCCAATTTGGAAGGGGGTAAAGGGATGTCGTTAATGGTTCGTAATAGCTCTACCGAATCGAAAATTGAAATAGGTTTTTGGACAAATGCGCCGGCATATTCATGTAGGTTGATGATGTCGCTGACATTTTTGTCTATAACCTGATTTTTAAAAAGTACGATTTCTATAGATTTGTCGTACCATAAATCACTTGTAATTTTAATGAATTCGGTGGTGGCCTTCCTTCGGTCTGCCTGAAAAGCCAATTCTTTTTCATATGATTGGATAGTATCCATAACTTAATATTTTACGCAGTCTAGTATCGTTAAAATTATATATTTCAAACGTTTTCGTAAAGAAATAATTGCATAAAAAAAAGCGCCCCCATTTGGGAGCGCTTGTCAATAAGTTTTTTATTGAATTATCAGTCGTTCCTTTTCACCTTTTTTATTTAGCATGGTGATACTTGCCCTGTCATATCTGGAAATTCTTCCAAACTTGTTCTTGGCATCTTGGATGTTGTTTATCTCTTCGTCCCCAAAGGAAAGCAGTACCTTCCCTTCAAAGCCATAATCCCTA
>CAXAVP010000384.1:0-2896 GCA_963972175.1 uncultured Arenibacter sp. | reverse complement strand
CCCACCGAAGTCAAGGCAGGGTGAAATTCAGCCGCCACAACAGGAGCGGAGGCCGCTCCTCCTACATTGGCCTGACTCCCTACAGCCAAGAAAAAATAAGGGGCTTTAATTATTTTGGCGACCAAAATGAGCAGGCCGGCATGAATGCCAATCCAAACAAATCCAATAGCAATTAAACCGGGATTTTCCAATACCTTACTTAAGTCCATCTTCATACCAATTGTGGCAACCAAAATGTAAATGAATACACTACCCAGTTTACTGGCCCCTGCGCCTTCATAGTTTTTGGCCTTGGTAAATGATAGACTGATTCCAACCATTGTGGCCAGGACTACCATCCAAAAGAAACTGGAACCTAAAAAAGATAGAAAACTTTTGCTGTCACTTACACTGTCATAGTTTTTTGTCAAGAAAGCGCTGATATGGTCTCCCAAAAAATGGGCGATACCAACTCCTGTAAATGCAAAAAAGAGCATCATCATATAATCCTTGGAGCTTGGTACCCTAGTTATTTTTTCTGAGAATGCAGCAACTTTTATTCGCAATTGTTCAATAGCGGAAGTGTCAGATTTAAGCCAGCGGTCTATACTTTTGGTTTTGCCCACTCCCAATAATATTATGGCCATCCAAACATTGGCAACAACAATATCTACCAATACCATTCCCCCATATTTGTCCGGGTTGTATTGATAAATTTCCAACATGGCAGCTTGGTTGGCACCACCGCCTATCCAACTGCCTGCTATAGTCGATAGGCCACGCCATACCGCATCAAAATCATTGCCGCCAACTGTTTCCGGAGAGAAAATGGAAATTAATAAAATAGCCAAGGGCCCGCCAATTATTATACCTACAGTACCTGTAAGGAACATGATCAATGCTTTGGATCCCAAGTTGGATATGGCCTTGAGGTCTATACTTAAAGTCATTAATATTAATGCTGCCGGGAGCAGATACCTACTGGCCATAAAATATAGGTTAGAGGTGTGGTCTGCTATCAAGCCACTACTGGCCAAGATAGATGGCAATACATAACACATTAAGACAGCCGGGACTATATTATAGAATTTTTTCCAAAAACCTGTTTTTATGGAGGAGGTGTAAAAGATAAATCCCAGACAAAGGGTAAGAAGTCCAAATACAACAGTATCGTTGGCAATGATAGGTTCGTTCATAAATGTATTTTCAATTGCTTATAGGTAGGGCCAAATATAATTAAATTAAAATATGCCTTTTTAAGTAATGGGCCACTCCATCTTTGGTGTTTTCCAAGGTAATCACCTTGGCTATCTGTTTTACTTCTTCCCTAGCGTTGCCCACGGCGATTCCAAGACCAACGTTTTGAAGCATTTCCATATCGTTGTAATTATCGCCAAAGGCAATAACGTCGTTTAAGCTTTCATGCTCCTCCAGTAAGAGTTTAATGGCGGTCAATTTGGAAACCGATTTAGGGGCGATTTCGATTAAGGTATCATTGGAACGATACAGGTTTAGGGTTTGGTTAAAATTTTCTTGAAGAATAGGGAAGAGGCTGTCTGTATTTTCTTTGTTTCCCATCAGCATAATTTTGTGGGCTCCCATTTTTCTATCCCTCCAGTCCTCAATGGTTGCTTGGGTGTCCCTAAAGGTAGGAAGGGTTTTGGTATACTTGATTTCTTTTTGTACCCGCTCCGAGTCCTTCACTACATACCATTCGCTATTTGAATAAAGGCCCAGCTGAATTCCAGCCTTGTTGGCCATTTCATAAATAGAAGTTATTTGTTCCATGTTAATATAAGTAGAGAACAACTCTTTTGATCCATGTAAGACCAACGCCCCATTATAGCAAATAATAGGTTCATTTTCTATCCCGAGATTTTTTTGAATATAGGTCATGGATTGTGGCATCCTAGCAGAAACCAAAATAATTCTCAAGTGTTCCTTTATCCTTTTTATTTCGGAAATAGTGAAATCGGAGACGTTATCCTTGTAAGTTAATAGGGTGCCGTCCAAATCGGAACATAAAATTTTAAAATCCATAATGTGGGATTAGGTTTAGGAATTAATTTGTGGATAAAGATATTGTTTAAGAATAAAAAAGGTAAAAGAGTTGCTTTAAGGGTGCTTATTTAACCAGTCTGAAGTAGGTCCAAAAATTAATCCTCCTTTTGTTTGGGGGCACGTTTGGCCTCTTTAAGTTCCTTCATCAACATCCATTCTATTTGGCCATTTACACTGCGAAATTCGTCCGAAGCCCATTTCTCAATGGCTTTCAGCATATCTTCATTTAACCGCAATGCAAAAGCTTTCTTTTTGCTCATATGATCAGTTTTTACCCCTTTCAAAATTATTTTAAAAACTTTAAAGAGGCTCCTGAAAGGTTTATTTCATTCTACAATATTCCTGGGTCAAGGTGCTCGCTTCGTTTTCAAACTTGGAATCCAATATTATACTTTGATTTTTTTATAGGTTCTGCCCTATATATCGGCAAAGATAAGGGTACATAGGTCCATTGCCAAAGACAACCAACGGTAAGTTGACCATAAAAACCAGAACATAGCAGGTGTATTTTAATATTACCTTGCTATGGTTAATGGTTAAGTGTCCCGGCATTGACAATGGGCGATGCATCCTTATCCGAGCAGAGGACCACCATTAGGTTGCTTACCATAGCCGCTTTTCGTTCCTCGTCCAAGTCAATTATTTCCTTCTTGCCCAATTGGTCCAGGGCCATTTCTACCATGCTTACCGCACCTTCCACTATTTTATGTCTTGCGGCAACAATTGCCGTGGCCTGTTGTCTTTTTAACATGGCATTGGCAATTTCTTGGGCATAGGCCAAATATCCAATTCTAGCCTCCAGTACTTCTATGCCTGCCATGGCCAATCTTTCCTGAACCTCTTTTTCCAAGGCCTC
>CAXAVP010000383.1:0-2930 GCA_963972175.1 uncultured Arenibacter sp. | reverse complement strand
ACCTCGACCCTTGGGTAGATTCCTATTATTGGGTTCAGGGCCTGCCTTTGTCGGCAGACAGGCTTGCTTTGAGGTTTAATACTTTTTATTGAGTAAAAAGACCCCATCCGGTACAAAATTACCCATCATCTCTTTCTTTTATGACCCTTTTATCTTTTTTTTTATACCTTGGTAATTAGTTGCTTATACTTTTTAGGTTGAATTTTGTATAGTCCTTGGCATATCCTTTGTTCACTACATACAATTGTATTTTTTGAGGATAAATGGCGATATCCTTCAAGAGAACAAGCTAATATTGATGAAACGCTGAATTAACTATTAACAACGATGTAATAGCAAACAATGATGATATGTTAGAAAAATCGTGTTTATGGAATCACTAGGTAGCTCTAACGCCCTAACATACTTGGCTATACAGAACGGATATATGGCAGCCAATACTTATTGAAAGAATTCCTTCCGCTGTGTTGCCAGATTAAAGGAAACTCTAGGAGGCTAAAAGCTTAATAACTGTTCAGAATATAAATAGTGATGTTATTTTTAAAAACTTCCTAGACGTAAGGGGGCCAATATAATATAGGTTTTGGGGAGATAATTCCTTCGGAGTAGGATACTATATGCTGATGTGTTTAATAAAACGATGAAAACCTTAATAAAGCAAAAAAATGTCTAAATTCTTAACGTTAAAACAGCGGTTTAATGCATGTTTTATCCTAATCATTGTTTTATTCTTGATGCTGATGTCCAATGAATTAAAACGAAGAAACTATTTAACTGCTGGCCAATCGGTGAACTCGGTATTTAAGGATCGTCTGGCTGCTTTGGACTATACCTATAAACTTGATCAACTTTTTTACAAAAAAGAATTGGACTTGGCGTCGGTCAAAAGTAATACAGATTACGAAGTGGGTGGCAATGATATTGATCGGTTGCTTGATAATTTTTCATCAACCCCTAACATGCCTATAGAATCGGTTTATTTCAAAAGTTTAAAAGATGAGTATAAAAAGCTTCAGTCCTTGGAAAATAAATTCGTGACAAATCAGGGATCGGCATCTAGGGAAGAAATGAGTATTCTTCTCAATAAGATTGGCGAAAACTTGGATCAACTTTCTACAATGCAAATTTCAGAAGGCCGTGAACTAGCCCAAATATCAGATAAGGCATTGGCCATGAATATGCTGATACTAAAATTGGAAGTTGCTTTTCTTGTTGTAATAGGCCTCCTTGTTTTGCTCATTATTTTTAAACGGGAAAAACCAGATATGAGGTTGGTAGATTAAAATATCCCATCATTTTTTTGTTTAGCAAAGGGCGATTAAAAAATTGAACCATCTTGTAAGTTGTAAAGAGTCCCAATTGATAACCTGTGTTTTATCTATTGATAGTTATGATGGTGGCTATTTGTTTTTTGGGTACTGGTTACCTGGACTATAACAAAGGCATAACGGAAACCGATTGGGAGATTGCACATATGAAAAAAGGAATGATCAACTCCTCGAAGCGCTTAGTGGCCTTGACTATTAGTAAAAAGCTTAATACAAGAAATAGATATAAAATCTGTGAAGTAAATACACTTAATGATTTGGTTACGGAACTGGACCCTACTTCTGAATTATTGATTCCGTACAAAGAAAAAGGTGTGAAGCTGATTTAGGATTACTTTTTAAGTCTTGTTTATCAATAGTACTTAAAGAGAGTACGCGTGCACAATAACAATACTATTTATTCTGCATGCAACATTCAAGATAAAAATGTGCTGTTCCCTATTCCCCAAAACCAGATCGATTCAAATATTGATGCTCCATTTGAGCAAAATCCAGATTATTAGTTATAAACTGAACTAAATACCAAACAAATACCTGATTTTTTTTAATTTTAGTTTGAATAATGGTGTGGATAATAGGTTCCTGAAAGAAAATTCAAGAACTCAAATCGGTTCTATTTTAATATACATTAAAAAAGGTTATATCTTTTTCCCGTAAACCAAAAAAGATCTCTTGGTTTTAATAGCCAAAAAATCGAATAAATTAAAAAAGCATATAATGACGACAAGAAGAAATTTTATTGCCAAAACCGTCTTAGGAAGCGCAGCTTTGGCTGTTGGTAATTCGGCCATGGCCATGCCAGCAAGTAGCTATAGCCGAATCATTGGGGCCAATGACCGACTCAATGTGGCCATCGCCGGTCTGGGGCGAAGGTTGGGAGCCTACTATGATCCTATTGCCAGTAAAAAGGCCAATGTACATCTTATGTACCTTTGTGATGTAATGGAAAAACAGCGTGTGAGCGGTTTGGAAAAATTCTCCAAGCATATCAGTTACAAACCGAAGTTGGAAAATGATATTCGGAATGTACTGGCCGACAAAAAAGTGGATGTCCTAATCAATGCTACGCCAGACCATTGGCATGCACCAGGTACCATTATGGCGGTAAAAGAAGGTAAGCACGTATATGTGGAAAAACCTGCTAGTCATAATATGCACGAAAATGAAATGTTGGTGGCGGCAGCCGAAAAGTATGATAAAGTGGTGCAAATGGGAGCCCAACAACGTTCTTCTGTGCACACAATGGAAATTATTAAAGAAATCCATAATGGGGTTATTGGTACACCTTATAAAGCAGTAGCTTTTTATTCTAGCGGAAGGGGAGAAGTGCCACATCAGAAAAAAATAGCTGTTCCACAAGGTTTGGATTGGGATCTTTTCCAAGGTCCGGCACCTAGACGTGACTATACGCAGGAAACATGGGATTATAACTGGCATTGGTACGGATGGGACTACGGTACGGCCGAATCAGGTAATAATGGTACCCATGAAATGGATGTAGCCCGATGGGCACTTCAGGTCGATTTTCCATTACATGCCGAAGTGGAAGCGTCAAAAAGACATTTTGTGGATGACGGCTGGGAAATGTACGATACCATGGAG
>CAXAVP010000382.1:0-2952 GCA_963972175.1 uncultured Arenibacter sp. | reverse complement strand
TGTGCAGGCAACAATGGCGGCAGTCTCGGTCCTTAGCCTGTTGTTTCCCAATGCAACCGCCTTGTAATTGTTCTGCAAGGCCATTTCTATTTCATTTTCGGAAAAATCTCCTTCCGGACCAATTAGAATACTGGTGTTTTCCTTTGGACGCGCAGTATGGAGAAGTTCTGTTTTTTTATCCTCCTCACAATGGGCAATAAAACGGTTATCACTATTGGGCAGGGTCATAAACTCTTTAAAAGAAATTGCCTCATTTAGTTTGGGGAGATAGGTCTGTAGGGATTGCTTCATGGCCGATTGGATAACCTTTTCCATACGTTCCTGTTTAATGACCTTTCTTTCGGAATGGTCACAAATAATAGGTGTTATCTCATGTACGCCAATTTCTGTGGCCTTTTCCAAAAACCATTCAAAACGATCGTTCAGTTTAGTAGGGGCAACCACCATATGCAGGCGATACGGGCTAGGGGGTACTATTCTTTTAGCTGTTATTTTGGCTATACATTTTTTGTGGTGGGGATTAAGGATCTCGGCCTCATACCATATGCCCTTGCCGTTGGTGATGTCTAAGGTATCCCCGGTTTTTTTTCGCAGTACTTTGGAAATATGCCTGCTCTCGTCTACCGGAAAGGTAAATTGGTTGGTCTCGTTATCTAGTTCGGGATGGTAAAACAGTTGCATGTAATTTTAAAGGTTCGTTAGCGTTCGTTTAATTTATACTTGGCATGCTCAAGGCCTAGTTCAATATAGTACAATAATTGCTCTTCCAAATTTATGCCCGCTTCGGAAACATACACAAATTCTTTCATTGGGCGTTTGGTGAAATCCATAGGCCTCACATGGGGCAGCTGTAGTACGTGATCCATTTTATGGGAGGCAACCCGTACCATTAGGTCTTCCTTGATAATGCCAACGGTCATTTTTCCCTTATATAAAAATGCCAGGCCCCCAAACATTTTTTTTTCTGTAATATGGGCTTTTACCCTTGGGGGTTGTAGTTCAAAACTGGCCTTAATTCTTTTGGCAAGGAGTTCGTTGAATGCCATAGCATTGAAATTTAAGCTTGTTTATTGTGTTTCGGTCTACTAAAAACCGTCAATGGCGAGCTGGTAAGGGGGGCAACTTACATCCCATTATTGATCCAAAAAGAGCTATTTCCCTATCACATATCTTGCCTTGGCTGATACACTTTGATCGGAAAAGTCCATTTCCCTGTATTTTAAATACCCCACAATCCCGATCATGGCTGCATTGTCCGTGCAATACTCAAATTTAGGGATATAGGTGTTCCAGCCCCAATTCTTCTCGGCATTTTGTAAGGCCTGTCTAATTCCGGAATTGGCCGATACCCCTCCTCCAATGGCTATTTGTTTTATGCCGGTTTGTTTTACGGCTTTTTTAATTTTATCCATTAGAATATTGATAATGGTATGCTGTATGGAGGCGCAGATATCGTTGCGGTTTTCGGCAATAAAATTTGGATTTTTCTTGGTTTCCCGCTGTATAAAATACAAGATACTTGTTTTTAGTCCGCTAAAACTAAAATTTAATCCGTCTACCTTAGGTTTGGGAAAAGGGAAGGCTTTTGGGTCCCCTAACTGCGCATACTTGTCTACCAAGGGTCCTCCGGGGTAGGGAAGTCCCAAAATTTTAGCACTCTTATCATAGGCTTCCCCAACGGCATCGTCCAAGGATTCGCCCAGGATTTCCATATCAAAATAATCCCTTACCAAAACTATCTGGGTATGGCCCCCACTTATGGTCATGGCCAAAAAAGGAAAGCTGGGGCTGTTGTAATTATCCTCCTTGATAAAGTGCGATAAAATATGCGCCTGCATATGATTTACCTCTATCAACGGAATGTCCAGACCAAGCGATAAGGATTTGGCAAATGAGGTTCCAACCAATAAAGACCCCATAAGTCCTGGTCCGCGTGTAAAAGCTATGGCGGATAATTGTTTTTTATCGATATTTGCTTTGGCTAAAGCTTGGTGTACTACCGGAACAATATTTTGCTGGTGGGCCCTAGAGGCTAATTCGGGGACAACCCCTCCGTATTCCTCATGTATTTTTTGCGTAGCCACTATATTGCTTAAGGTTCTGTTGTTGCATAATACCGCGGCAGAAGTGTCATCGCAGGAGGATTCTATGGCAAGAATATAAATAGTTTTATTTTCCACTTTGTTTGGAATAAAATTTGAATGTACAAAGGTAAAACATAAAGCCCTATCAAAAAATTAAGAAAAATTCTGGTCAGAGTATTTTTGGTGCTTATACTTATTTGTGTGTTCAGTAGTTTAATACTTTCCCTGCCGTTCGTGCAAACCCGATTTGCCAGGTATGCTGCTACTGAAATCAATAATAAATATGGCACCAATATAAATATTGACCGTTTGAGGGTTTCTTTAATTTCTTGGGATACAGCGCTTCAGGGGGTTTATGTTGAAGACTATCAGAAAGATACACTGTTCTATATTGATAACTTGCGTACCTCTATCCTAAACGTACGTAATTTGGTGAATGGCAAGTTGGAGTTTGGGGATATAGCCTTGGAGAAACTTAATTTTAAACTGAAGACCTATAAAGATGACCAGAAAACCAATTTAGAGGTCTTTATAGATAAGTTGGATAATAAAAAACAACGTACACCGGGAAGGCAGCCCTTTTTCTTTTCTTCATCGGATGTTGAAATTACCGATGGTACTTTTAGGCTTATTGATGAAAACAGGGAAACCACCACCATGTTGGATTTTGAGGATTTGAATATTTCGGCGGATGATTTTACCATCGTAGGTCCGGATGTGGGGGCGGATATTAAAGATATGTCCTTTAGGAGTAAACGCGGGATAGAAGTAGAGAAAATGAAGACCCGGTTTACCTATACCAAACAGCAAATGCGCTTTGATTCGCTTAGGATCAAAACCCTGCAATCCGATCTGTTGGGTGAGGTTA
>CAXAVP010000381.1:0-2964 GCA_963972175.1 uncultured Arenibacter sp. | reverse complement strand
CTACCTGGGTAACAGAAATTACACACCTAAAGGAAAATAGCTATTTTGTGGACGAGCAAAGGGTTGGTCCATATAAAATTTGGCACCATCAGCATATTATTGAATCCATCCCCAACGGAACTTTAATGACCGATATAGTTAGCTACCAACCTCCGCTAGGCTTTTTGGGGAGTATAGCCAACGAACTGATTATAAAAGGAAAACTCAACGAAATATTCAATTACAGGACAAAAGCTCTTGAGGAACTATTCTGATGCCAATAAATAAATCCACTCAAAAAGGCTTTATGATAAATATCACTTTTTTTTAGTTTTACATTAGTTTACCGCTTCTATATGAACAGTAAGTCCATCATAAAAATAAAAGAAGGAAAAGTAGGCATGATAGGTTATGGAATGTTAACCTCTTTGGCAAGCATTCAAGACGTTCTTAATAGAAAGTACCACGGTGCCATATATCAGGTGCATTTGGAAGGCTTTCAGCGAGCTTGGAACTTCGTGTGCCCCAACAACGATCCTACGCTAAAAGAAGACTACTTGGAATATGAGTCGTTCTATATTAAAAACAACCACCACATACCCTTTGAGAAATCTATCTTTTTAAATATTATAGAAAATAAGGCGGTACAACTAAACTGCACCCTATTTTTTGTAAGCCCTGAGGAATTGGCAATGTTTGATGCTTTTGAGCTAGGGTATACAAGGATAGATGTCACCCAACAGGTGGCAGAATACCAATTTGAAAACGGAAATGTGTATGCTTATAAGGCCTTGCCGGCATATGAGTTTAACGCCATAACGGATACCGACCAAAGCATCATCGATCTAAATTATTTAAATTTAGTACTTTCCTCCTATGATGCACTTGGAATTGAATCCCGAAAAGAATTTGACCGTTCTACCATAGCTCCAGACCCCAAACTAGTGGCTCCTGTTGTTCATAGAAAGATCAGGGAATAAATTGATTTTAATATTTTGAAGAAATATTTTCGGAGCTGGAAAAACAGCTTGTTCCCAAAAAAAGTACCGCTATGGCCTAAGACCAACTATAAGGTGGTAATTTTTAATTGAAAAAGTTCTCAGAAAAACCCAATTGTTCGTACCCTTACCTCAATAATTATAACCTACGCCAATAACTCCAAAGCCAACCATGCCATTAAGCCTCCTCCTGTCTCCAAGGCAGATTCATCTATGTTAAAGGTTGGAGTATGCAATCCGGAAGTAATCCCCTTTTCTGTATTCCCTACGCCCAATAAATAAAAACAGGCCGGGTTATTTTGGGTATAGTAGGCAAAATCCTCTGCGGCCATCCATAAATCCAGATCAACCACATTATCTTCTCCTAGGAACAATATAGCGTCCTGTTTCATTGCATTGGTCAGGGCCACGTCATTCTTAAGATTTGGATAACCTCTTGGAATATCCACTATGCATTCTGCTCCCATTCCTTCTGCGATAGATTTGACCAATTTTGTAAGTTTTTCTATAGCCTCCGTTCTCCAAACTTCATCATAGGTCCTAAATGTACCTTCAATGGTGACTTTGTCTGGAATAACGTTATTGGCACCATTCCCAATAATACGGCCAAAAGACAATACACTGGGTGTTTTTGGCGATGCCATTCTGCTAACCAGCTGTTGGGCGGCAATAATAATATGGGAAGCAATTAGAATAGGATCTATGCATTCTTCCGGAACCGCGGCGTGTCCGCCTTTTCCGATCACGCTGATATAAATTTCATCCATACTCGCCATAAACAGTCCAGATCTAAAACCTACTTTCCCGGCGGGAAGGTTGGGCATTACATGCTGACCCAAATGCGGAATAGGGCCCAAGGACTTATAGGCGGCTTCCTTCATGACCAAAGTGGCTCCTCCTGGCATGACTTCCTCCCCTGGTTGAAATAATAATTCTACCGTCCCCGAAAACTCATTTTTAAGCTCAAAAAGTATTTTAGCTGTTAACAATAAGGAAGTCATATGTACATCATGTCCGCAGGCATGCATAACCCCATTATTTTTGGAAACGTAGTCTACCGTATTTTCCTCTTGGATGGGAAGGGCATCCATATCTGCCCTTAAAAGGATGGTTTTATCTTTTTCGGCACCATGAATAGTGGCCAACAAACCCGTTTCGGCTACAGTCTGAATGCGCTCTATCCCAATTTCCTGTAGCTTCTTCCGTATATATTTACTGGTCTGATGTTCGTTAAAAGATAGTTCCGGGTACTGGTGCAGATCTCTTCTCACCTCCACAAACTCTGAAGAAAAATTCTTTGCTAGCTGTTTTATTTTTTCATTGATTTCCATTTTACTTCTAAATAATCACAATATTACAACATAAATGCTTGTCCGGTACAACACCCCTTCCGTCCCAATCTACTCTGCCGTAGATTGGTACACCTTCCCCTGCTAGGGGAAGGAGCTTTTATCTTTTTTATCATTAAAATCCCCCCATATTTACTCAATAAAGCCACCAATTGGCACCTTCCCTTGATAAGGGAAGGTGGCTTTTGGACCTTTTCAGGGACAAAAGTCGGAAGGGATCCTGAACTAAACACCGTTTTAGCTGCCCTAATCACCCTTTCTGTCCCAATCCACTCAACCATGATTGGCGCACCTTCCCCTGATTGGGGAAGTAGCTTTTTAAATTTTTCCATTTTTGAAATTATCGCGTATTTCCTGTAAAACACTGGGCAAATTCTCAAAAACCATTTTATTTTCAAAACGGATAACCGTGTATCCCTTCTCATTTAAAAATGCTGTTCTTTTATCATCTTTTTCAATTGAATTTGCATTATTGTGCACTTCTCCATCCAATTCAATTATCAAGTTCTCTTGTGCACAATAAAAATCCGTAATAAAGTTTCCAATACTATGCTGTCTCCTAAATTTTTTTCCATCCAATTTTTTGCCCTTCAACTCATTCCAAAGAAATGCCTCGGCAGAAGTCAGGCTCTTTCGAA
>CAXAVP010000380.1:0-2980 GCA_963972175.1 uncultured Arenibacter sp. | reverse complement strand
AATAGAAGTGACACGAGCTAAATCACACAACTAGCTCAGCCTAAACATAAATTGAGTTAGTAATACGTCAGCTATGGATAATAATATGTAGTAACCAAAACCATAATATGGCGACTTCTAAATCGCCCGAAAAGGACTCTGTTGAAGTGACTACTGTTGTACATTCATAAATAGTGATGGGAATAATTTTCAACTGGCCTATTTTAAATATCATTCTAAATCGATAGTATTCTAAAGGGGAAGGGGGAGCGGTAGGTTTCGTTTTTATTTGCTAAATTCGGTCTGTAACCAACTGCCAGCCAGATAGGCAGGGAACACGAACCAAACACTAAACCTAGACAACAATCACCACAATATGATAAAGACATTTAGTATTAGCCTTCTCATCACCATCCTAATTACCTCCTGCAACCCCATAGTGGAGGACATTTATCTTGGACAGGGATTAATGGCCGGGGAAGCCACCCCAACATCCGTAATCCTACAATCCAGATTAACCCTAACCGATAGCTTGATCAATGGAGATTTGGCAGGCGCCAATGGGATTGCGAGATTTGAAATTGATACCGATTCCACCTTTGCAAACCCTATGTATTCCGACTTTGTACAGGCTACATCAGAGAATGACCATATCATTAAAAAGAAGATTGAAGGGCTGCAGCCCGGAAAAAAATACTTCTACCGACTCCATTATGGCAGGGAGCAGAATAATCTATTTAAGAGTGGCCCAGCCACTTTTAAAACCTTGCCCGGACCCAATAGCAGTGAAAAGTTATCAATGGTGGTGGTAACGGGTATGAACCACTATTTTTTTCATTACGGGAAATATGAAGAAGGAAAGGAGTATTCTGGAGAAGACAAGTCTTTGGGGTATCCGGCATTGCAGGCTATCCAAAATCTGAACCCGGACTACTTTATTGGTACTGGGGATAACGTGTATTTTGACCATCCCCACAAGTCCAACTTTGACAGAGCCGTTGAAGCAGGAAAGAAGCCTCACCCTGCAGGATATAATGGTATGGAAGTGGTAGATGAAGCAGGGATGCGCAGAAAGTACCATGAGCAATTTGCCCAACCCAGGTTTTTGGAACTCTTTAGCAAGGTGGCAACCTACTGGGAAAAGGATGACCATGATTATAGATTCAACGATGCCGATCCTTACCAGGGGCATCCCATATCCCATGAATTGGGGATAAAGAATTTTAAGGAGCAATTACCTGTGGTGGATCTAGAGGACAACAATGCCAAAACCTACCGTACCCATCGTATGAACCAAGATCTTCAGTTGTGGTTTTTGGAAGGGAGGGACTATAGAAGTCCCAATGAAATGAAGGACGGACCAGACAAAACGATGTTGGGAACAGAGCAATTAGGTTGGCTTAAGGAGACCTTATTGGAGAGCGATGCCAGTTTTAAGCTTATCATTTCTCCAACGCCCATGGTGGGCCCGGATGATGCCTATAAAAAGGATAATCATGTAAATCATGACGGTTTTAGGCATGAGGGAGAAGCCATTTTTCAATGGTTGGTAGATAATGATTTCCTGGAAAAAAATCTTTATATCATATGTGGCGACCGGCATTGGCAATACCACGCCATGCATCCCAGTGGAATTGAAGAATTCTCTACAGGGGCCTTGGTAGATAACAATTCGCGCTCTGGACGCCTGGCAGGAGACCCAAAATCCACCGATCCCGATAGCTTGATTAAACAATTCTATATTCAAGGGGATAAGGAATCCGCCAGTGGTGGGTTTTTGTCGGTTACCGTCCAACGAAAGGATACTGTTCCAGTGGCCACCTTTCAACACTATGATGAAGAGGGAAATTTACTTTATGAGACAGAAAAACTGGCCGAAAATAATTGAGATGTCCATTTTCCAAGGGGTCCGACTCCATAAGTGAGAAGAAGTGCCCATCGCTTATCAGCAACAGCTAAACCGCCATGAAACACACTTTGAGAGGGAGTTGGATTTCAATAAGTTATGGGAAAACACCAATATATAGGAAATGCGGAAGGTTCTAAAAATATGTATCATTGCAGTAGGGATGTACGGTTTAGGAGTAACCAAAGTGGTCTCCCAGAGCAGGGTGATGAAAATTGCCGAATTGTTCCATGCACGGACCCATATAAGCATACAACAGGATACACTTCGCTATCGCCTGCTTAGCCCTTTGGATTACGATCCCCATAAACGATACCCCTTGGTAGTATGTCTGTCTGGTGGAGCGGGCAGGGGAAGGGATAATATCAAGCAGATTGCCGGTTCCAAGGCAGCACAAGTGCTATCCACTTTGGAAAATAGAAAAAAGTATCAGGCCTTTATTTTTGCGCCACAATGTCCACCTGGCGCCGATTGGGGAAGGTCTCCGGGAAAGAGAGAAAAAGAGCAGCTGATAAAACGGGGGAGATACAAGCAACCCAATGTAGCACCCTTAGTTTTTGAAGTCATAGCTGCCTTGGAAGAAGAATTTAATATAGATAGCAGTAGACTCTATATTACCGGTCAGTCCATGGGCGGATATGGAACCTGGCATTACATCCTTAGTCGCCCGCAAATGTTCGCTGCGGCCATCCCCATCTGCGGGGGTGCTAATCCTGATCTTGCAAAAAACATTGCTGATGTACCTTTATGGGTTTTTCATGGAGATAAGGACAACACCGTTCCTGTCGACTTTTCAAGGAGAATGGTAGCCGCCATTAGAAAGGCCGGTGGCAATCCAAAATACACTGAGTTTTCTGGTGTGGGTCATAGCAGCTGGCATCCGGCTTTTGAAACTCCGGAATTACTGGATTGGCTCTTTGCCCAGGTAAAGGAAAGGTAAAGGAACGAAAGATGAGTTGTATTAATGGTTGAAGAGAGTTGCCTTAGGGTATTTTGCGGAAAACTGCATGGTAGTTTATCGATATATTGAGAACTTGGCGATATTTACTTGTAGGATTTTTATATTAAAAGGCTATATTTAAAGTTTTGCAAAAG
>CAXAVP010000379.1:0-3049 GCA_963972175.1 uncultured Arenibacter sp. | reverse complement strand
TATTTTCAAGGTTTTGCAACCCTCCTTTATTTGGGGATAGCTTGTTGTTTTTTGGGTTTCTTGTGGTGGTTACATCTACTACCGTGCCGTTGGGGGTGGGGGTGGTGTTCTGTTTAAGGCCAGGGCCAGTTTCTTTTGTGGTCGACTGGGTTGGGGTTTTCTCGTTGGCGGTGATGCCTGTTGCTTCCTCTGTAGGGTTAATGGGCGTATTGCCTTCATCCAAGGGGATGTCGTTTTGTTCAGCATCGGTAATCACGGGATAATTCTGTCCGGAGTCTAGTAGAGGGTTAATAGCAAAGAATAATAGGGCCAATACAGCGGCTACTCCAGCAGCCTTCCACCAAATAGGGAAAACCTTTCGGGGCTGCTTCTTGTTGTCCAGGGAGGCAGCTATGGAATTCCAGACCTTGTCATCTGGGGTTTCCTGAAAGTTTGCCAACTTCTCCTGGAATAACTTGTCTAAATTGTTTTTACTCATTTTGTCTTTTGTTCAGCTGGGCCATTTGGCAAGGTTTTACCTTTCCATGATGATCCTAGCTTTATTTGCCTCAATTTTTTCTTTTAAAATCATTCTGGCCCTTGCAAGATTGGATTTGGAGGTCCCTGGGGAGGTTCCTAACATTTCACTGATCTCTTTATGGCTGTAGCCATCCAGCACATATAAATTGAAGGTTAAGCGGTATTTATTTGGGAGTTCCTGTATATAGCCAAGTAAGGTGGATAAATCAAGGTTCATATAACCAGTATCTTCAGGTTCTTCTTCCTCAATATTATCGGTTACCAGGGATAAACTTTCCTCTTTTCTATATTTCTGGAGCACCGTATTCACTGTGATGCGTTTTATCCAGCCTTCAAAGGAACCCTGGTTTTTAAATTGTTCTATTTTGTTATAGATAGTCATAAAACTATCATGAAGATTATCTTCCGCCTCCGTTTTATTGCGCGAATATTTAAGACAAATACCGTACAGCACCCGGGAGTATTCCCGGTATAACTGTTCCTGTGCTTGTCTGTCCCCCTTTTTGCAATTGTTTATGAGCTCTACTGGATTACTCAAAATATGGATTGGGTTATAAACTTAATTTTTTAAAACGGCCGAACTGTCGTTGTTTGTTGTTGGCGCCTTGGCCGAGTTATAACTGTTTACGGGTACCGAAATCTCCAAATAAGTGGGCTCTCCACTTTCATCCTCGCCGGTCCAATATCTAAATAAATAGGTTTCATCATAGATCACCTCAAAGTTGAATGAGGACACCAAATCTTCTCCTTCACCTGTGCATTCCTCGTCTTCGTCTTCTACCACGGTACCTATGGTAACTATCTTTCTTGTGGTCGTATCTTCCTTAACAACATCAAAACCTTCGAAAAAGGAACAATTATCCGGTCTAAAATAAGTAACTTTTATATTATAGACTTCACCGAAATCAAAAGATTCGGGCATTTCAACGGACTTTACCTGTAAGGCTTCAAAATGATAGTTAACGTCATCGTCTATTTCACAAGAGGTAATCAGTGCAAAAGTGGCAACAAGCAGCAAAAAGAATACTCGTTTCATAATTCTAAATTTTATTTTAATAATAAGGGTTTAGGAAACCTATTGCCTTTTGTACGATCCAAAACAATATTGATATGTTCGGGGGCAAAGGGGTTTCATAACAATTGCTTTTTGCTATTAGATGTATGTGGGTAGTAAAGGTTGCGTGTAGAAAGAAAAAATCCCGATTGGATCGGGATTTTTAATTTAAGCTTTTACTGTTTTAATGGCTTCTTTTATTTTGTCTTCCAGTTCCTCCAGAAGTTCGGGATTGTCTAATAGTAAATTTTTAACGGCATCCCGGCCTTGGCCAAGTTTGGTGTCCCCGTAGCTAAACCAGGATCCACTTTTTTTAATGATTTCAAATTCAACTCCCAGATCAATTATTTCCCCAACCTTGGAAATTCCTGCTCCGTACATGATATCAAATTCTGCTGTTCTAAACGGAGGGGCTACCTTATTTTTCACCACCTTTACCCGTGTTTTGTTTCCTTGTACCTCTCCATCGGTATCTTTGATCTGTGTAGATCTTCTTATATCCAACCTTACCGAAGCGTAGAACTTAAGGGCATTACCCCCAGTAGTTGTTTCTGGATTCCCGAACATTACCCCAATTTTCTCACGCAACTGGTTAATGAAGATTACGGTACAGTTGGTTTTGCTGATAGAGCTTGTTAGTTTACGCAGTGCCTGGGACATTAATCGTGCATGCAGCCCCATTTTGGAGTCGCCCATTTCACCTTCAATCTCACTTTTTGGCGTTAAGGCGGCCACAGAATCCACCACTACAATGTCAATGGCCCCGGAACGAATAAGATTATCGGCAATTTCCAAAGCCTGTTCCCCATGGTCTGGCTGGGAAATGATAAGATTGTCTATATCTACCCCTAATTTTTGGGCGTAAAAACGGTCAAAGGCATGCTCGGCATCTATAAAAGCTGCTATGCCACCACTTTTTTGTGCCTGGGCCATGGCGTGTAAGGTAAGAGTGGTCTTACCCGATGACTCCGGCCCATATATTTCTATGACTCTACCTCTGGGGTAACCTCCCACTCCCAAAGCTACATCCAAGCCTAGGGATCCAGAGGAAATTACTTCCACATCCTGCACTACGCTGTCGCCCATTTTCATTACGGCACCTTTGCCATAGGTTTTGTCCAGTTTGTCCAGGGTAAGTTTTAGTGCTTTTAATTTTGCGTCTTTTTCGGAACTCATTTTCATATTGTATTAGGGTTGCTAAAATACCAATTCTTTTTGCATAATACCTCCTTACTTGGCTATTTTATATAAAGACACTAAAGGACCGTGGCTACTTTTTTAAAATTAATTAATAGCTGCTTTTTTTAGTCGATTGTAGGAATAATAGGGGGTGGACAATAGATGTAGGGAGCTATTTATCCCTGATTGCATAAAATCTGCAATTTTTTTTGCGGTCCTAACGCAACCCTATTGTTTTTCATGCATCTAAAAAATAACTAACTCAAATTAGGTTGCTTATTGTTCTGGTAAAACAAT
>CAXAVP010000378.1:0-3052 GCA_963972175.1 uncultured Arenibacter sp. | reverse complement strand
TGAAAAATACCTGGTGGGTGTCCGAACTGTGTTCATGAAGCTCTGAGGCATTAAAAGAGGTGAGGCCTAGCCTTCCTCCCATAAGGATGTGGTTGTCCTTGGTAATTATAGCGCTACCTCCACTATACGCTTGGATCCCGTGGCGAAGGCCAAAATTATCGATACTGCCATCCGGGGATATTTTACTGAGTCCTAAATTGGTGCTGCACCATATGTTTTTATCGCGATCTAAAAACACCCCGCCTATAATACTGGCCTCCAGTCCTTCTTGTTGGCCAATCCTTATAAACGTATCCTTGGTTCGGTGGTACCTGTTTAATCCATGACCATAGGTGCCAATAAGTACGGAAAGGTCATCGTCTTCGGTGATAGATCTAATGCGGTTGCCACTTAGGGAGTGGGGATTGTTTTTGTCCGAATTGTAGGAAAGCACCGTGTCTTTTTTAAAAACATTTAATCCTAAATTGGTGCCTACCCACATATCGCCCTTTATATCCTTGTAAAGAGCCGTTATAAAATTGGAATTTAAATCGGGGGTATTCCTTAAATTAATGTGTTTCATCAACCTTAGCGCATTGTTATACACCCTAATGCCGTAATTGGTTCCTACCCAAATATGGCCTTTGGCGTCTTGCTCCATGGCAAAAATTGCGATGCTGTTGTATTGGTCCTCTGCCTCCAAAAATCTATTGCTGCTCGGATCGTAAATATTTAAGCCCCCATTATAGGTCCCAATCCAAATCCTACGTTGTTGGTCTTCTAACAAGGAAAGGACATTGTTCCCCTTCAGTCCGCCCTGTTTAGAGGCATCGTCCTTAAAAACCGTGACTTTTCCGCTTTTTGGTTGGTATCGCCTTAAACCGTTCCTACCTGCCGTAATCCAAATATCTCCGTTGGCAGCCTCTAGGATCTGAGAGCTCTGCTCATCTACCTGATCAAAGGCTAAATCGTAGGATGGTATATGGCTTATAGTGGCATAGTACTTAAAGTAGCTGGCACCACCGTGTACCGTACCAATCCAGATAACGTTGTCTGCTCCTTCGTAAATGCTCAGTATAGAGTTATCTGCAATAGGATAATTGGTATAGTTGTTTTGTTTAAAAATGTAGAATTGATCTTGCTTAGGTTTGTATAGGTTTAGTCCGCCACCATCCGTACCAATCCAAATATTATTGTCTTTATCTGCCTGTACATCCAGTACAAAATTGTTGGATAGGGTGTTGTTCCTTTCTTTGTTGAGGGAGGTGTAATGTTGGGTAGTTTGGGTTTTTGGCCGATAACTAAATAAGCCGTTGCCGTTAGTCCCTATCCATAAGTTGCCTAATGGGTCTATAGATAAGGCATTGATGTGGGTGTCATTGCCCCAAAAGTGGGTCTTTGTAAACTTAGAATCCACATATTTATAGAGGTTGCCGGTACTTGTTCCTATCCAAATAAATCCGTTTTTGTCCTGTAAAAGATCCGTGGCATATTCACCGGTCTCGCCGTCCTTGCCCATGGACATTTTTAATATCATATCCTCCCGATCATCATAGGGATACAAGGAGATAATTTCATTTTCGGTGTTGGTGCACCATAGTACGCCCTTATCCAATACCAGTACGTTAATGATATAGCCCTCCAAACTCCTGTTAATAGTGGGTTCTGTAGAAATATAGCGCTCAAATTGATCGCTTTCTACATTAAAATAAAACAATCCCCCTGTGGTGGTTGCCCATAGCCTGCCGTTTAGGTCCTGTACTAAGGAGTTTACTTGATCGCTTTCATTGGGAAGGAAATAGGTTTTTACGTTTTGTCCGTCGTATTTGTCTATACCCAATTTAGTGCCCAACCAAATAAATCCATTTCGGTCCTGTGTGATGGTACTTATATTATCATCGGATAGCCCATCCTGGAAGGATAAACTTTGGAAAGGAAGTATTCTTTCCTGGGTATAAGCCAAGAATTGGAGCGCAAAAAACACAATAAGGAATGTTAACTTAATATTATTCATTTGTTAACTTAAAATTATGAAAACAAATAAAGGGAATTCCCTTTAATTATCCTAATAAATATGGTGGTTACAACGTTTTATGCTACTTAACAATAATCTAAATGTAACCCTAAGGTAACCCTATGTAACCCAAATTTATACCCTATATACTTTATGATATATTTAACGTTTGTTAATTTGGCAAACAGAAATATGACTTTTGCCCAGTTATTTTAAAAGGTCATAGTTCTTTAACTAATTAATTAACCTAAACAATTCAAATGAAGAAAATCTTAATTTATTGCTGTTTATTATTGGTGCAAGCGCACTTGTTTGCACAGCAGCCAACGATTACCGTAAAGGGAACGGTATCCGATGCGGAAACAGGAGATCCCGTTCCGGGGGCCAGTGTAGTAGAAAAAGGGACTACTAGAGGAGTAGTAAGTGACTTTGACGGGGTCTATGAAATTACAGTAGATAGGAATGCAACCTTAGTGGTGAGCTATTTAGGATACGCCACCGGCACTATTCCCGTAAATGGAAGGAATCTGATAGATGTTGCCTTAGAACCACAGGCCGAACAGCTTGGAGAGGTGGTCTTGGTTGGGTATGGCACCCAGAAAAAGGAAAATTTAACCGGTTCTGTAAGTACGGTTTCTGGAGAGCAACTGGAAAGCCGTCCGGTTAACAACGTAATGCAGTCCCTACAAGGAGCCGCTCCAGGACTTTCCCTTACCGTTGGTAACGCTGGTGGTGAGCCAGGTGCTAATATGAATATTAGTATTCGTGGGGTTGGGAACCTGCAAGGTACAGGGGCTCCATTGGTCATTGTAGATGATATTCCCTTGGATAACCCCAATGATCTTAACAATATCAACCCAAATGATATAGAGGATATATCCGTTCTCAAAGATGCAGCGTCCTCTGCTATTTATGGATCTAGGGCCGCTTTTGGGGTTATAATCGTTAAGACTAAAAGTGGAGAAGCATTGGATGGTAATACTTTTACCTATTCCAATAATTTTATTTATTCTTCTCCACTTAATACACCGGACATGATGAACTCCTTGGAATTTGCCA
>CAXAVP010000377.1:0-3070 GCA_963972175.1 uncultured Arenibacter sp. | reverse complement strand
AGAAGCAAAAACAAAATCGGAACTCAAGGATTTCGTAAAATTCCCATTTTCACTATACAAGGGCTCCCCATACTGGGTACCCCCTATTATCAATGATGAGCTGGAGACCTTCGACAAGAGCAAAAATCCCGTTTTTAAGGATGCCGACGCTTGGTTTTATTTGGCCTACAAGGACAATAAAATTGTTGGAAGGGTTGCTGCCATTATAAACAGTTTGGAAGTCAACGACCAAAATGTAAAGAAAATGCGTTTTGGGTGGTTCGATTTTATCGATGACTATAAAGTTTCGGAGGCACTGCTCAATAAGGTAGCAGAAATAGGTAAAGACAATAAACTTGCCTATATGGAAGGACCTGTTGGTTTTTCCAATTTGGACAAGGTGGGTGTACTCACAGAAGGATTTGATCATATTGGTACCATGATTACCTGGTACAACCATCCGTATTACGTAAACCATTTTGAACACCACGGGTTTAGCAAGGAAAAGGAGTATATGGAAAACAAATTCCCCTTCAGCAATGCAGAACCCAAATTCTTTCAGAAGGCCAATGAATTGGTAAGAAAACGCTATGGGGTAAAGGAGTTGAACTTCAGCAAGACCAAGGACGTTATGCCTTGGGCCGATAAGATGTTCGACCTATTTAACGAAACCTATTCCTCCCTCTCTTCTTTTGTCCGTATCACAGACATTCAAAAGGAATATTTCAAGAAAAAATACATCAGTTTTATAAATCCGGAGTATATAAAATTTATCTTGGATAAGGACGACAATCTTATCGCCTTCGGAATTGTTATGCCCTCCTTTTCCAAGGCATTGCAAAAAGCAAATGGCAAACTATTTCCATTTGGCTTATTTCATCTTTTGAACGCCAAAAAAAATAGTAAAGAGGTTATTTTTTACCTTATAGGAGTGCTTCCTGAATACCAAAACAAAGGAGTTACGGCCGTGATGTTCAACGAATATTACAAAACCTTTAAGGCCAAGGGGGTAGAAAATTGTGTAAGAACCCCTGAACTGGAAGAAAATGTGGCCATTCGCCAACTATGGAAACATTTCGACCCTAAAATATACAAGCGCAGAAGAACCTATAAAAAGGACTTGTAACCCTTTGCAAAATAGGATTTCTAAAAAAAGGGACACTGAAAAAGTAATAATTTTCCTGCCTTGAATTAAAAAATAAAAACCAAAAAAAAGGAGTGAGAACCATATGGTTTTCACTCCTTCTAATTCAATATTATGTCTTTAATTTATTGAGACATTTCAACCGTGCGTTCATAATGAGATTGCCTCTTTTATATGTATATTGTGCATTATTTATGGAGTGTCCACATATACATCATTACCGTTATCTTCTAGGGTAGTTACTGCGGTTTGGCCATCGCCTGTTGGCACAGTACCGGGTATTTGTTTTAAATTAATATTTCTGTCTGTTAAGGCTGGGCTTATACCCGCTAACTGAATTAAGATCTCGTTAACACTACTGGTATTAAGCATATTATCATTTAGTTTAATTTGTCCACCTATCGTTGCTAATTCTGGGAATGCAAGTGATTCTAATGAACTATTATAGTTTACAGACAGCCAAGACCCCACTGATGCTAATTGCGGAATAGCAACGTTGAGCAACGCATCATTATTTCCAATTTCAATATTATATCCAACTGATTCTAACCAAGGTAAATCTATGTTAGTTAAAGCATCGTGATAGCCAATAAAAAGAGATCTTTCGGCCGATTTTAACAAAGGTAAATCTATGTTCGTTATAGCGTTATTACGAGCTATACCAAAATCTCCGACTGATGCTAACAAAGGTAAATCTATGTTGGTTAATGCAATATTATAGCGAATACTAATTTCACCTTCAACTGATTCTAACAAAGGTAGATCTATGCTCATTATAGCGTCATTTTCATCAATACTAATAGCACTTACTGATTTTAAATTTGGAAAATCAACACTCGTTAAAGCAGCGTTGTTACTAATTGCGAAATAATCACCTACCTGGGTAATATTGTCAAGCGATAGCGTTGTCAACAAATCATTACCCCTTATAAATAGATCCGTGCTCACATCAGTTACAGAGGACAGTACTACAGTGCTAAGCGCATCATTATCCTCAATGATTACCTCTATTAATTCCCAGTTGTCGATTATATCACTAAAATCTAAGGTAGTTAGTTGGGTGGTACCTTTAACTGTAATAAATTGTGTGTCGCTTCCTACATCATTACTAATTTTTTCACTGGCTTCGGCATCGGTAATATCACCGGTTAGCGATAAATAGGTTTTCCCTGAATTGTCTACACCGTCAATACCGTCTGCACCATCAATGCCGTCAATACCATCGATGCCGTCAATACCATCTTCAGGAGAACAACTGGTAATTGCTATTCCTATTAGCAAGCAAGTTAAAATTGAAAAAGTAATTTTTGATCTTTTGATTTTCATCTTAAATTTAATTAGAATATTGATTTGGATGATAACGAGCTTCATTTTCAGATATTGCAAGTATTCCCTTACTTTTTTTAGCCCTTTATTTAAGATGGTTTACTTTAGGCGTTACACCTACTATCTATATACTTTGGGTTAGATATGGCTATAGATTTTTTCAATAAAAATAATAGGTTAAGTATGAAGGTGTTATCTAATTTTTGATGTGTAATAAGAAAAATGTAACTCTACAAAATGCTGTATTTGGCATTGGGCAAAAACACACGCCAGGAACGGGAGTAATTTTTGTAGCTGTTTTAAAATGTGATTACAAAATATATCTTTAACATAGACTGAATAGCTAAAGTTGGAAGTTATAAAATAATGTAGTTAAGGAAATGTTGAAAATGGGTTATTTTAATTATAAAAGATTTGAAATTCAGTGGTGGATTATAAAATAATACCATCAGCGATTTTTATTGGGGCAAACCCAAATGGAAGTTCAAAAAGATCTTGAACCCAGAACTAATTGGCGGATAAACGAATGGGATCAAGTATAAAACCAACAAGTCGTAAAAAATAAAAGGGGACTGTAAATTATTTTGTGTTTTTGCTCTGAGTTAGTCGAAAAATGATTTT
>CAXAVP010000376.1:0-3082 GCA_963972175.1 uncultured Arenibacter sp. | reverse complement strand
AAAATCATTTTTCGACTAACTCAGAGCAAAAACACAAAATAATTTACAGTCCCCTATTTTAAGATTGGCTATAGGTCATTTTTGGGCTGCTTTCATACTATCCACTTCCTTTCTGAAGCGCAATATCATTAAACTATCCAACTGCCCGCCTATACTATCACGCATGACAGACCAATTATCAGAATTCATTTCCCCGGCATATCTCATTATTTTATTGAATCTTGACACATTGAACCGATTGGCTTTCCAGGCCGCTGCGGTACTCTCCTTGTGCTTCAGGTCCTGCAGATAAATTCCTACAACAAAACCAACCACTACAATTCCCAATACCACTAACCAACGAGCCGTTGTTTTAGACATTCTTACAATTTTTATTTAAATAATATACCATCCATTACAGGATACTATATTTACGAGAGGAATAGTACTCTTGGACCCCAATGTTAACAACTATTATTGCCGCAATTAAACAGACCCTTGACGTATTTAAACGAATTTTGACAAAATTAGAGCAAGCACAATAAGTGCAAAAGCACCACTAAAAGTCAACATAAGGTCTATAAAATTAAATTTCCGTTTCATCTTTTTACAATTTACCGCTTTTCCTTTATAATAGATACCAAACAGCTATTTCCCTATCTTTTAAATTTTAGATTTTAGGAAAATATTTCCAAAAATTGCGCTATCCTCGGCAAGCAACAGATTTAATTAAAATTACTTTAGTTGGCGCAACATTCAAAATATCACCGTTCAACTTTATCAAACCTTGGATAAAATGTAGTATTGGAAACAAAAACGGACGGGTATTAGGACCCGTCCGTTAAAAATAAATTATGTAGATTGCGGTATGGCCTTGGCACTGACCAAAAATTTGTAGTCCCTTCTTGGTCAAATAGGCCATATGCTTTAAAAAGGAGCCCTATGGAGGCGTTTAATCCTCGCTACTGGGTTTACCTATAGTGGCCAAAATACCTCCATCTACGTATAGAATATGTCCATTGACAAAATCACTGGCTTTGGAAGCTAGGAATATGGCCGCTCCTGCCAAGTCGTCCGGGTCTCCCCATTTAGCTGCAGGTGTTCTATTAATAATAAAATCGTTAAACGGATGGCCATCCACCCGTATGGGTGCGGTTTGGGAAGTGGCAAAATATCCAGGCCCAATTCCATTGATCTGAATATTGTGTTTAGCCCATTCCGTAGCCATATTTTGGGTCAACATTTTAAGGCCTCCCTTGGCAGCTGCATAGGCTCCAACAGTATTTCTACCCATCTCGCTCATCATAGAGCAAATATTTATAATTTTCCCCTGTTTTCTCTCTATCATGCTTTTAACCACCTGCTTGGAAACTATAAAGGGACTTACTAGATCTACATCCAAAACCTCCTTAAAATCTGCCACCTCCATTTCTTCCAGAGGTGTGCGTTTTATTATCCCGGCATTGTTGACCAATATATCTATTGGCCCCACCTTGTTATGTATATCGTTCACGGCCTGACGCACTTGCAATTCGTTGGTCACATCAAATTGAAAACCAACAGCTTTGATACCCTCGGCTTCGTAAACCTTAACGGCATCGTCCACTTTTTTCTTGGATGAATTCCCATTTACAACAATGGTGGCACCGGCTTTGCCCAGTCCCTTGGCCATGGCCATTCCTAACCCATGTGTGCTTCCGGTTACCAAAGCTACCTTTCCCTGTAAGTTAAATAATGTTGTACTCATCTTATCTAAGTTCTGTGATTTTTGCTATGTCCATATCCCCATAGTCCAAGTTTTCCCCGGCCATTCCCCAAATAAAAGTATAGTTGGATGTTCCTGACCCACAATGAATGGACCATGGTGGGGATATAACGGCTTCGTGATTCTGCATCCAAATATGTCTGGTTTCTTGTGGTTGCCCCATAAAATGGCAAACCGATTGCCCTTCTGGAACATCTAAATAAAAATAAACCTCCATTCGGCGATCGTGAACATGTGCAGGCATGGTATTCCAAACACTTCCTGACTTCAATTCTGTCATACCCATTTGCAGTTGACAAGTTTCAACAATTCCCCCTATGATCATTTGGTTTACAGTTCTGTGATTGGCGGTTTCCAAGGACCCTAATTCCAATTTATTGGCCTCCTGTAAACTCACTTTTTTGGTAGGAAAGCTCTTGTGGGCCGGAGCCGAGTTTATATAATATTGAGCAGGCTGGGTTTCATCTTCGCTTTTAAATATCACTTCCTTTGCCCCCATCCCAATATAGAGCGCATCCTTATGGCCCAAGGTATAAGAAGTGCCATCTACCTCAACGGATCCGTTCTGACCTACATTTATGATTCCCATTTCCCTTCTCTCCAGAAAGTATTCGGCCTTTAAAGGGTCTATAGTCTGTAGTTTCAACGGTTTCCCTGGAACTGCAGAACCGGCAATGTAACGATCATAATGCGTATAGGTAAGGTTAATTTTACCCTTCTCCATTAAATTGGATATCAAGAATTCTTCCCGCAAAGCGGTTGTGTCATACTTTTTTACCGCTTCCGGACTGGAAGCATATCTGGTTTCATACGAAGTTGCCATAGCTACTATTTTAGTTTACATTTCTAGATTACTTACTGCATAAGATATTAATTTTCCGGCATCAATTGGTGCACTTCCCAAATGGATAGGTCAAAGAAATAGACTTATGGGCCATTCCCGTTCCGTACCAAAGCCAATTTAGACGGCTACCGCAAAATATTCCATAAAAGTAACAAAAATAATACAATCGATTACATAAAAAAATAAAGCCTATTTTGAGTATAACAGTAAGGTCTCTAACCGAATGATTGATCGCTTAAAAAACCCTTCAGTAGTAGGTATTACCAAAAGAAGCCGCCTCAGGTTTTGAGACAGCTTCTTAGTTTGTATCGCGTTCTATAAGTCTATAGGCCGCCTGCTAACAATAAACAGGAATAACAAGGCACTCTCTCTTTTTTCAATATCCTGTAACCTCTTTGTTAATGTATTTTAAATCCTCTCCTTGCACCCCGTACCATACTGGACTTGCAACAAAAAACTGGACAATTAGTTGAATGACTAAGCTGCTAGTTCTA
>CAXAVP010000375.1:0-3093 GCA_963972175.1 uncultured Arenibacter sp. | reverse complement strand
GACGGTGATGCTGTGGGAAGTGCGTGGATTTAAAGAAATTTAAAATCAGCCTAGCCATGGCTACTGCTGGCTCCTCAAAACATAAGGTACACCGTACCTTAGTTTATCGGCCCTGGTTCGTTTTTTATTCATGGGCTGGCTTATTTATTATTATAGGTATTCATGAATGTTGTGCATTTGGGCGATGCAAAAAATGAACGGAACACCAACCGTAGGATAGTATACTCTATCTTTATGTAATTCATACCCAAGTTTTAAACTTGACCCCTATGTACTCCACCCGGGAAATAGCTGTTATTATTTGTTTAGGATCGTCCCTATTTTAGCAACTACAGCTTCCGGGGCTATACTGCGCATAGCGTTTTTGTAGGCTTCAGGGCATTTGTTGCCATAGACCGAGGTGGGTATCATTGGGTATTCCTTCCGATTGGATAATAGGGCATTATTTTTATTCTGCCCAAAGGGATAGAAACCCGCATAAGGATGGGTAACTCCCCACAAGCTTAGGGTGGGGACTCCAAACATGGACGCCAAATGTGCATTGCCGCTGTCCATGGCTACCATTAGGTGGAGGTGTGAGATCAAGGCCAGCTCTTCGGGAAAGGGGAGTTTTCCAACAAGATTGATACAGTTGTGGAATTTATGGTCCCAGGCATCCAGCAGTTTTTTTTCTTTTTCCCCACCGCCAAAGAGCAACAAGTTATATTTGTCCGTTCCATTTAGGGTATCAACTACTTTTTCCATAAGATCCAAGGGGTACATTTTTCCCTGAAAGGCGGCGAAAGGGGCAATACCAATCAATATCCTATCCTTGCCCGCTACTAAGTTTTTGGAAGAGGGCGCCAAGGGCCTTTTAGGAAGTAGGGGTGCGGTAGAGAGGTCCAAGGGGAAGCCCAATTCGTTAAAGACATCGGCATAACGTTGGTGGGTAGACTTTAAGGGCTTGAAAACCTTTTTGGAAGGGGAGGTCAATGCTTTTTTTTCGGCCCTTCCTTTATCAATTTGTACAAAGGGGATGGATTCTAGCTTAAAATAAAGCTTAAGGATCTTGCTGCGCAACACATTGTGCAGATCCGCTACCATATCTATATTTAAAGTTTTTAATTCCTTATAGAGCTTCCAGAGACCTCTTAGGCCCTTGTGGGCATTTTTTACATCGGCCTCGTAGACGCTTACATTATCCAAGTCATAAAAAAGGGGCTTAAAAAATGCCCTGGTCAATACAGTAACCCTTATTCCCGGGTGTTGGGCAACTAGGGCGGACAATACGGGTATGGTCATGGCAACATCGCCCATGGCAGACAAGCGAATAACCAAAATATGGGGTGGGGGAGTAGATTTTGAGGTCAAGTGACCATGGGTTGTTTCTAAAGTTCTCTCTGCACTTCTATCTTGTAAATGCTCTTTTACCATATTGCTCTAATTGAATTTCCTTCCGCCATAAATAATGCGCTTAGTCGACTCAAGGAGCTTTGCGAAGTACCGGATTTAACTCATTGTCATTGTACATTTTCATCTGTTTGTAGACTTTCATATACTTTTTTCCAGATTCTATGTCCAGCAACAACTGATCTATGGCGGAACTCAAATCTTTCTTTTGTTCCAAAAGTATATTGAGCTTGGCTTGGCATTTCTGCTTATGTTCCTCGGAAGCATCCGCTCTATCAACTTCCTCCTGCATATGGTAAATTTTTAAGGCCAATATGGACAATCGGTCAATGGCCCAGGCCGGACTCTCAGTGTTTATAGTAGCATCCTTAGAAACTTCCACATCCTGGTACTTGTTCAAAAAATAACTATCTATATACTCTACCAAATCTGTCCTGTCCTGGTTGCTGGCGTCTATTTTTCTTTTTAAAATAAGGGCGGCAATAGGATCAATATTGGGATCGCGGATAATATCTTCAAAATGCCATTGTACCGTGTCGATCCAATTTTTGCGATACAACAAGTGGGCAATATCGTCCTTGGGATACGGATTGTTGAATGGCTGGGACACATCGTCCTCAATATGATATTTGGCAATGCTTTCGTTAAATATTTTAAAGGCAAAATCGCTGAACATAATAATAGTGTTTAGGACAAAGATACCTTTTATTTAAAAATCGACTTAGTTTGTTTAGCCCATTTTAACTATTCATGTCCAATCCATAATGGTATGGGTATAAGGTTATCCATATAGGTTTAAGGAGTGCAGCTAGCGATACGTTATGAAATGGGTTTAGACCTATTTCATTAAAATATTGGCCAACAGAATGGCGAAGGGAATGAATACCGAAGCCATAAGGACCATTTCTGATACCTTTTCTTTTTTTATGGATTGTACGTAGGTAGTAATAAAGACCACGGCAGGGAAAAATGTTATTAAAATAGGGTGGGTATCCTGAGAGGATTTCAAGACTTTTACCAAAAGTCCAATGAGAAACAACAGTACCACAAGACGCATGGTCACCAATTTACCTACCCCTAAATTTCCCATTTTTATAAAGGTAAGAAATCCGCACAATAGAACAATGGACACGTAAAGAAACAATAGGGAACTATTGCTCCAATCATAGAAATAAACGTGATTAAACTGAAAATTAAATTGGTAATGATCCCATAAAAAATCCAGATTATTGCTCAATAAAAGCACCGCGGGCACTATAAGTGCCAAAGCAGCAATAGCGGATAAGGGCACTAGCCAGTTTTTTATGTTCTTGGGCTCATAAAAGTAAATGGCTACTACCACCACTATAAGATATAAGATGGCCCAATCATAGAACAAACTTGCTATCAATATCCAAAAGGTGGCATCAAAGGCTTTTGACCTAATATTCTTAAGACTGCGGAAACTTAGGATCCTGCGTATAGATAGTAATAGGAAAAAACTACAAAGTATGGCATTGGAATCTACAAGGACCTCCGGGAAAATAACTATCAATAGGGTATAGAATAGAATGGAAAAAGAATTTCCTCCAGAAATTTTGTTGCGTAAGCTTATAAAGTTTACTACAATAAGACTGAACAAAAGTAGGCTTAAAATACCTGTTTGCCCCAATAATTGTTCGGGTGAATAGGATTTTTGGAACAGGAAAAAGTGAACAAACCAAT
>CAXAVP010000374.1:0-3123 GCA_963972175.1 uncultured Arenibacter sp. | reverse complement strand
TTCGCTCTTGGTTTTCTTATATTATGGTTCGCCATGGAAAACTTGGGGATCCGATTCTTGGTATGGTGGTTGGCCGGCAAGGAAGCTTCTGTAAGTGTAATGAAATTTTTACCCTTGGAATCTATGAGCAACCTGATCAAAGAACCTGTCACCAGATTTAAAGCGGTGCAAAGTATGGCCCAACAAGTAGGAGAAGAATTCACCAAAGATTATACCGTGCACTTTTATGAACTATTGGTGGTAGGCTGTTGGACTGGAATTTTTGTATATCTATCCTATGTATTACTCAAAATACGGGATTTATAAGCGCCATCACTTTAGATATATTAGAGACCCCCTAAATCTTATCCCTTAACTAAAATGGACTTAAATAGTTCCCAAAGCACCCTCTGTATTGCCCTTGTTTTATTAATTTTATGTCGTGCTACTATTTGGATTCTTTTTTGATCTGAAATCCGTACAAAAGGAAGGGTCATGGCCAATTGAGGTACAAATGCTAATGCTGGGCAAATGTTGTTGTGGCATTATTCACTAGAAATTTTAACAAAATGAAATTTAAAGTTGTTTCCGAGTTTAAACCTACCGGTGATCAACCGATGGCCATAAAACAACTCCAGGAGGGAATAGAGACGAATGAACGCTATCAAACTCTTTTAGGGGTAACAGGTTCAGGAAAAACCTTTACGGTTGCCAATGTTATAGAACAGGTACAACGGCCAACACTGGTGTTGGCTCATAACAAAACACTGGCTGCACAGTTATATTCGGAATTCAAGCAGTTTTTCCCCGAGAACGCAGTGGAATATTTTGTATCGTACTACGACTACTACCAGCCCGAAGCCTATATCCCATCGAGTGGAACCTACATTGAAAAGGATCTATCCATTAACGAGGATATTGAAAAACTTCGCCTTAGTGCAACCTCCTCCCTATTGTCAGGGAGAAGGGATATTTTGGTTGTGGCCTCGGTATCCTGCCTATATGGAATTGGGAATCCTGTTGAGTTTCAAAAAAATGTAATAAGCATAGAAAAGGATCAGGTTATTTCCAGAACCAAATTTTTACATCACTTGGTACAGAGCCTTTACTCCAGGACCACTGCGGAATTTAGGAATGGAAATTTTAGGGTGAAGGGAGATGTAGTGGACGTGTTTCCCAGTTACGCCGACCACGCCTTTAGGATACATTTCTTTGGGGACGAAATTGAGGAAATTGAGGCCTTTGATCCCTATAAAAACAAAATACTGGAGAAATACCAACAGTTGAATATATACCCAGCGAATATGTTCGTCACGTCTCCGGATGTTTTGCAAAATGCCATTCATCACATACAGGAAGATATGGTGAAACAAGTTGCCTATTTCAAGGAAATTGGTAAACATCTAGAAGCAAAGCGATTGGAAGAACGGACGAATTTTGATTTGGAGATGATACGGGAATTGGGCTATTGCTCCGGGATAGAAAATTATTCCCGCTATCTGGATGGTCGTGAACCGGGTACACGTCCTTTTTGTTTGTTGGATTATTTTCCCAACGATTATTTAATGGTGGTGGACGAGAGCCATGTTACCATTCCGCAGGTACATGCCATGTACGGTGGGGATAGATCCAGAAAAGAAAACCTGGTGGATTACGGTTTTAGGCTCCCTGCGGCTATGGATAACCGACCTTTGAAGTTTGAGGAATTTGAGGCGCTCCAAAACCAAGTAATCTATGTAAGTGCGACCCCTGCGGATTACGAACTGGAATTGAGTCAAGGGGTCTATGTGGAACAGGTAATCAGGCCAACAGGACTATTGGACCCTATCATAGAGATACGTCCCAGCCTAAACCAAATAGACGACCTAATAGAGGAAATACAGTTAAGGGTTGAAAAGGATGAAAGAACCTTGGTTACCACACTCACAAAAAGGATGGCCGAGGAACTGGCAAAATACCTGACAAGAATCAACGTTCGTTGTAGGTATATACACAGTGATGTAGACACCTTGGAGCGAGTGGAAATTATGCAAGACCTTCGTAAGGGGATTTTTGACGTCTTGATCGGGGTTAACCTATTAAGGGAGGGGTTGGACCTACCCGAGGTTTCGCTGGTTGCTATTTTGGATGCGGATAAAGAAGGGTTCTTGAGAAGTGCTAGATCCTTAACACAGACCGTAGGCCGGGCAGCAAGAAACCTTAATGGCAAAGCCATAATGTATGCCGATAAAATTACCAATAGCATGCAAAAAACAATTGATGAGACCAACTACCGAAGGGAAAAACAAATGGCCTATAACCTGGAGCACAATATAACTCCCACCGCCCTTAACAAAAGCCTTGATAGCGTATTGGCTAAAAATTCGGTTTCCACCTACCATTTTGAAAAAGAAGAAATGAAGGCTGCGGAACCTGACCTGATGTACCTCACTACGGATCAAAAAGAGAAAATGATCCGTGACAAAAGAAAAGCTATGGAAAAAGCGGCCAAGGACCTTGATTTTCTACAAGCCGCCAAATTAAGGGACGAGATCAAATCCCTACAGGAACAGGAATAGCTCTGCGGTTTAGAAAATAATCACCCAGAAATAGAGGTTTACAATCGAGTGGATGGCTCCGCCATCAAATGACGGAGTGCACCCCTCACACCACCCAGCGTACGGGTCTCGTACTGGGCGGTTCGATAATGAAACTTAACGTTTGTAGTATTCCAATAAACTAACATAACCTTTCCTCTTTAACCGTTTTACAGTGATCGTAGTTCGCAGTATTGGGCTTTGGGCTACAGCCCATCCTCCCATTCTGGTACGGCTCCAAGCGTAGGCTTGGTTTTGGTCAATGCCCAGACGGATCAGGTTTTTCCGTTTCCGTTCGGGTTTCTTCCAATGATGCCAAATACAATACCGCAGTCGATTGCGCAGCCATTCTTCCAGCTTTTTGAGCTTGGCCTGAATAGATGCCGGCTTAAAGTAATTAATCCACCCTCGTACCAACAGATTGATACGTGAAATACGTTCTTCAAAACTGGCGGGTATCGTCTTTTTGGTCAGGTATTTAAGTTTTGTTTTAAATTCCTTCCACTTCGACGGTTCGGCCACCAGCTGATATTTGCCTTTTTCCCCTTTCTTATAGGTTGGTACAAAA
>CAXAVP010000373.1:0-3148 GCA_963972175.1 uncultured Arenibacter sp. | reverse complement strand
AAACAAAAGGCAAGGTAATGAATCGTATCCCAAGAACCCAAAAAGTAAAAAACCACCTAAAACCATAGATGCCGAGTTGGATGCGGAAAATCTAAATAAGGTGAAGGAATTGGATTTACTTATGGACAGCGAACAGATATATATGGATTCCAATCTAGGGCTTAGTCAATTAGCGGAAAAAATTGATGTAAGCGCCAATCATTTGTCCATGTTGCTGAATGATTATGTTGGGAAGAATTTTTATGATTACGTCAACCATTATAGAGTAGAGGAGGTCAAAAAGAGGCTAGTGGACCCTAACTATCAAAAACAGACCATATCCTCTATTGGAGGGGATTGTGGTTTTAATTCCAAGTCCGCCTTTAATAGAATCTTTAAAAACATGACTGGTAAGACCCCGAGCCAATACCAAAAATCCCCCTTCAATAAATAACTTACAACCAGGTGTTACATTTGATATGGAAGGAAAGTGGTTTTATACACTTCTTTCATGCCGTTATGCTACCTTCGGAAGAACGGTAATGGGTTGTTTTTATTTGTAAAACCTTGTAAAGTAACTGAATTTGTAAAGGGTTTCAGGTGTAGGCTTTTAATTGTTCTCCATACTTCAAATAGGGAAATTACTCTATGTCCCAATGCTTATTGAGACAGTTTTAATGGGAATTGGTGTGTCCCAATACTCCTTTCAGGTCGATTTAAGGTTAATTGTTTGTTAATGTTGTGAGGGTTCTTAGATACCCTTCAACGTGATGGGAGTCAAAGGTCCGATTAACATAATGTTTAACCTAGCAAAAAGCGCGCACTATGAAAAAGAAGTAGTTACCCCGTATAGGGATCAGAGAAACCAATTGATTAGGGGTGGTGCATGGAATGGACACCCCAATATAATAAGTAACAATCAAAACCTTAAGAATGAAATTAAGAAACTTAATGAAACACAAAAAAAGGAGTGTTAATTGGGTACATGTATTGCCCATACTTCTTTTGACCTCTACATTCATAAATGTCAGGGGCGCCGAGGTAATGGCTCCTTTGGAAGTCATCCAACAGACCATAACAGGAACGATCACGGATGCGACCGGGATGCCACTTCCAGGGGTAAACGTACTTTTAATGGGGTCTACTATTGGCACCCAGTCCGATTTTGATGGAAATTTTAGTATAACCGCAAATCAAGGGGATATTCTTCGATTCTCCTATCTAGGACTAAAGACCAAGGACGTTGAAGTAGGAAACACCACTATTTTGAATGTCGCAATGGAGGAAGATGTTAATTCACTGGAGGAGGTGGTAGTAGTGGGGTATGGTACTACAATAAAAAGGAACCTAACAAGTTCTGTAGCGGCAGTTACCACAGAGGAAATCCAAGAGATTCCAGCTACTTCATTAAGTAATGCGGTAGCCGGTAGGTTTGCCGGGGTCAATATTAGTCAGGCAGGAGGTAAGCCGGGTAGAAGTTCCGATATTATAATTAGGGGTGCTACTTCGGGACAGTTTGCTGGAAATAATCAGCCCTTATACGTAATAGATAATATCATATCTTCCAAAGAACTCTTTGATGCTTTGGATGTAAGTGAGGTGGAATCAGTATCCATATTAAAGGATGCGGCCTCTGCAGGGGTTTATGGGTCCCGGGCGGCCAATGGGGTAGTGTTGGTAAAAACCAAATCCGGAAAAACAGGCAGTCCCACAATTAACTTTACCTCTACGATCGGTACTACCAAGCCTACCAATGTGCCCCCCATGACCAGTGCCTATGAGCAAGCCTTGATCATGGGACAGGTTCAGGATTTTAACAATGTACCCGCCGATGATCCCAATAGGTTCAATCAAACCGAATTGGACTATTTGAAAAATTTGAAAATAGGTTCCTTTTTAGACCAGGCCGAAGAAACCCCGGTCTTAAATAGACATGCTGTGACCGTTAATGGGGGTACGGACAACGTAAGGTATTTTATGTCTGGGTCCTACATAAAGGAAACAGGAGCCTTTAGCAACCTGTCTTATCAAAAAACAAACTTCAGGGCGAAGGTGGACGTGGATATAACAAATGACCTTAACGTATCCTTGAACCTTAATACCAATAACGATCAGCGAGAGGAGTTTTATTGGAGATGGAACGGAAGTGATGAGGATTTTGGTGATTTCTATAGAACAGCAAATAGAACGGGTCGCTGGGGGCCAGCTGTTCACAATGGGGAATATGTTGCCAATTTTAACGGATGGAATCCTGTTCATTTGGCAGATGAAGGTGCGGGCTCCAATGATAGAAGCGCCAGGAATATTGGGGCAATAGTGGACGTAAATTATAAATTTCCCTTCTTGGAAGGATTAACGGCCGGATTAACCTATAATAAGTTGAATATCCGGAACGATAGAACCCTGCAAAGAAATATAGTGGAGGACATTACTTTTGGGGTGGACCCCAATAACCGTTTTGTCTTAACCGATGAAATCCTGGGAACTAGACTCCGTAGTGATGATGGCGCCAATTCCAATAGCTTGCAAGAGTCTACTGCAGAGACCAACTCTTATCAATTGAATGCACGGATCGGATATGAAAATACTTTTGGGGACCATTCCGTAAGTGCATTGTTCAACTACGAACAATATGAGCGCGATGACAAGTCCTTCTACGCCCTTCGTAGAGGCTTGCTCACCCCACTGGTTTCACAGCTTTTTGCAACCAATCCGGCGGTAGAGAATCAATTTGCGAACGGAAATGCAGGAGAAACAGGTAGGCAATCCTATATCGGAACCTTGGGATATAACTTCAAAAATAAATACTTCCTAAACTCGACCTTTAGGTATGATGGTTCCGTACAATTTTCAGAGGACGAGCGATGGGGGTTCTTTCCTTCTGTATCCGCGGCCTGGATAGTAAGTGAGGAAGGGTTTTTTAAGGATAATTTGGGCTTTTTTGATTTTTTTAAGCTCAGATATTCTATCGGGAACACTGGAAATGATGATGTAACAGGTCAGGGAACTACAATATTCCCTTATATTCAAAACTATAATGTGGGGGGAACTGGTCCCATATTCGGGACCAATAATGCAATCTCCAGTGCCACTTCCATTGGTGCGGAACCTGACTTGTTTATCACTTGGGAAAAACAAACTTCGTATAACTTTGGCTTGGACTTTCAGG
>CAXAVP010000372.1:0-3153 GCA_963972175.1 uncultured Arenibacter sp. | reverse complement strand
TATTGAGACTATTAATAAAGACGTCAATGGTAGCGGAGTCGAGGAATGTCAGGTTGAGCGGAGTCGAGACCTCCATACAAAGTTATAACAATCCACCAACTGCAGACTGGGACAATCTTCCTCAGGAAGGCTCCGGGTGACAGAAACACCACAATTAATCATGAACCCGTTAATCCCTGTTCGCTTTTCTACCAATCAGGAATAATTAAAAAAGGAAAAGCCCATGGGACTCTTCCTTTTTTTAGTGGTTATGGGTTAGGCTAAGGCCAAACCCTTTAAAGTATTGGTTGTTGTTTGCTAATTTACTTGGCCTGCGGCGCGCTTATGGCCTCCACATATCTCCCTGCCCAATAGGGTAACAAGTAGATATAAGGGGCATATTCCCGTTTGCCATCACTACCGCCATTATTGCGGTAAGCCCCATTGTGCAAATGCAACCTACGTTCGTCACCGGGCAACACCTCGGTATAGGTCTGACTTCTAAAATTAGGTGCTATTTTTACTAGGTCTTTTCGGTGGTCATTATCAATTTTCCAATCTATTAGATCCATTGGAAACTCGCGCAGCCACCAAGCCGACTCCTCACTATCTATGTTTTCCCCTCCCGCCATGGCAAAAAGGTAATTCCACAAGGGATTCTTTTCAGAGCGCTCTATTTCCCAATGACTTTTTACCGCCTTAAAATGTGCTGCCTTCTGTTCTTCCGTAAAAGAATAGTTCACAAAGGCGGGAACGGTCAAGAAATACATCTCATCATCCGAATGGTTCCATTTATCACTTAAATCCTCCCCTTCCACATAGCCAATAACAGTGGCCGGACGGTTGGCATTATCGTCATATCCGTGTTTTTTTATCAACTTTTCCGCAGCCTTTTTATATTTTTTGTCCTTCGTAAAATGATAGGCAGTTTGCAGAAATGAAAGGATAAGGGTAGAATTAAGCCTGCGATCCCCTACATTGGTAGGGAAACTATTTACGTAATCAGGGTTCCATCTTCCCCAAGCGGTGGGTTCCCCGTTCCAATCCACCAGATACCAATCGTTATCCATAATATGGTCCATCTGAATTTTTATTTGATGAATGGCACGGTCCCGCCAAGCCTTATCCGGCGCCAATTCAGCAAAAAGGGCGTACACAAAGAAATGTCCGCAGGATTCATCACTACTTGTGGTAGACTTCCATCTCCAGAGTTCATCATCCGATAAGCGCCAAATCCTCCCGTTTTCCTTTACATATTGCGCTCTCCATTCTTCAGAAAATCCGTTGGCGTGCAGTCCCACTTCATAGCCATCCCTTTCAAAAGACCTTGCCGGAAACCCATTTAAATCGGGCAGTGCCGTCATCCTTTCCATGGCCTCAAAGGCCTCATAGGCATTTTGCTTGGCATCTTCAGACTTGGTAACGGCATAACGGAACAACTCCCCTGCCAGGTACATGGATGTCCACAAGCCGTCATTATCGGTATCATGAAAATAGCCTGTAGAAAGGTCTCCTGGTGTTTTCATGGCCAGATCGGAAGTAAAACCGTATCGTATATGTCGCAATCTTTGGATCTCCTGGAAATAGTCGGCCTTTTCCGCCAAGGTCATGGGCACAAAGTTTATTTTGCTCATCCCTTTTTGGGTCAGTACCAAAACACTGCTGTCCGGGCCTGCTGCAAGATCTACCACCTCATCGTCTACCAGCCAGCGTTTTGAAGCGTAATAATCGTATTTACCATCTTTGCGTAACTTAAAAGCTCCTTTCGTGGAGCCATACCACAGGCTACCGCCAATATTTTTTACAGCAGTAATGTCTGTCCAAGGTAGTTTTTGATCCAGTTTATTTGCCGCAAATGTTTTACGGTCCAAAACCTGGACCCCATTGGTAGTCCCCAAAACAAGGGTATCCCCATAAAAATCAAATGCCATTCCATTGTTTACTTCAAATACTTTTTTTGTTGTTTTTAAACTACTATCTACCTGGTACAGCCCCGTTTCTGAAAGCAGTACAAAGGTATTGGAGTTGGGATCGTACTTTACGGAGATCGGATTTAGGTTGGCTATAGAGGACCGCCATACCTCTTGTTGGTCCTTAAAAATAATGAAATCGTTATCTCCTGCTACCATAGTCAAGAAATCGGGGCCCATAGCCATCACCTTAGGAGCGTTAATCGTATGGTCTATAAATAACTTACCGGCCCAGGCATTACTTAAAACCGCCTCCTTGGTCAAATAAACAAACTGATCTTGGTAACGGGTCAATGCAACAATATCCACATCCAACAGGGGTCGGTACTGTAAGTCTTTTCGAAGGTTTTTTTCATAGGGGTGCAATAGCCCTTGGCTAGAAAGTACTTTGACGACCTTATTTCGGTCACTGCCAATTTGAAGTAAACCTACATCCCCTACTCCTTCTCCCAAAGAGAACTTCTCTGCGCTATCTTGAAGAAAAGGCTTATCGGCAACCATTTGTGCATTGGTAGCGAATCCTACTAGTAAACAAAAACCTAATAATAATTTTTTCATATAGTTTAATTTATTCATTTCAACTATTAACCTACGGATACGCTCCGTACAACTCTCTAAATCTGTTCAACTATAGTTTGGTACTCATTTCCTTATAGGTATGGAAAACCCTTTTCCGCCATGCCCCGTATAAATTAAGTTGCAATTATAGAAGCGATAAAATTAGATGTATATAGACTAAGTTGTATCACTATTCTTGATGAATACTTATGGAATTTTAACCTATGAGATTTTTAACAACTAAAAAGATGTAATGGGGTCTTGGCAGTACCTGGGCTTTTTTCAAAAAATGATTACATAGTCACCTTAACCAAATACTGGCGCTTACGGTTTATAAAGCATGGTGATTCTAAATATCACTCTCTAAAAAAATAGATTTTAAGAGCTAACATGTTGATTTGTGCGCAAAAGCCCTATTGAAATCGGGGATAATATTCTATGTATTTTAATTAATAAATTAGAATGAATGGGAGGTGGTGCACCCAGTCTAAAAAAATTACTATTTACATAATACATACCCCTAAACGATATAAAGTCTGCAAAAGTCTCAATATGTAACCACCCTCCCCTTATCATTTTTAAATAAAAGGTTTTAAACCTCAGGGCAAGCCTGTCTGCCGACAAAGGCAGGCCCTGAACCCAATAA
>CAXAVP010000371.1:0-3163 GCA_963972175.1 uncultured Arenibacter sp. | reverse complement strand
ACTCGCATCAAAAGTTTCTTTGTTACTTTCTTTATCACCTGTAATATTGAAATCAACTACCCCAGCGGCCAAATCTTCTTGCTGCCCTGTAAGTTCTTTGAACTCTTCCCTTAACTTAACAAGCTCCTTACCTGGCTTTCGTATCTTTTCAGTATAAAGGTCCAAATACCTGAATTGCGTGGTGCTTAATTCTTTTAAGGCATCTACTTGGTCGGTTATGCTCCTGCCCTCCAATTTGTTCAAAACCTCCCGTGCAGCTGCACTTCTTTTTGAAATGGCATCGATCTCTCTCCTTGCAGCCTTTTGTGCCTCCAATTGTTCGGTTTCCTTTTCACCGATCGCCAAAGCGGTCTCCCCGGCTTTCTCTTTATTGGCCTCAAGTTTGAAGCGCTGTAATAATTGGGAATTGACACCGGATAATGCAGTCTTTAGCTCATCGGTCAATATGCCCTCGTTTGTTATATTCTGAAGATAGGAAGGGTATTTTTGTTGTAATTCCGCAATAATATCCTTTCTGCGTTCCATGGGGACCGACGTATCCTGCAATTCCAACTTTAGATCGTTGAGGCTTTGCGCTTCCCTTTTGTACTGTCTTTCCGCTAATGAACTTCCCTCTAAGGCTTCATTAAAGAAACCTGCAATTCCACTGCTCATTTCCAATATGGAATTGCCCAGGCTCTCGGTAGTGGCCTTTATCCTGTTCCTAAGTATTGCCCATTGGTTGATATTGGAAGAGGCCATATCATTAAAGGCCCTTTGTGTAGCACCTATTGTTTCATTGTAAGTTTTGAGGTCTTCATTTGCGGATTTTGCATTTTTACCGGCAACCCCTAAAATTGCCTGTACCGCCTCGATCCTACCCACTTCTTTCTGTATGGCCGTTTGGTTTCCATTGAAAGTATCGTAAAGTGATTGTAGGTTCTCCTGAAAGGTCTTGGTTCCATCCAACCTACCTGATTCCTGCAAGCCGATAATGGCAGCCCTGATCTGTGTCATTGCCTGGGCAGTGGGTACCCCTTGTTTGGTCAAACTCGCAACTGAAGAAAGGATCTCGTTCAATGGAATATTTGAAGCAGCTGCTATGGGACCAACTTGTGATATATTGCTGGCAAGTTCAGAAAAGGTAGTCTTACCCAACTTAACGGTATTGAACAAAGAATCCGCTACTTCCTCAGATTGTTCGGCACTTATCTTGAATGCGTTCAAAATAGTGGTAATACCATCCGCTGCGGTTTGGGTATCGGTCACCCCTGCAACTGCAGCTTTGGCCGAAACCTCCAAAAGCTTCATTCCCTTGGCCCCATCGTAACCGGCAGAAACTATCTGATAGTATGCCTTGGCCAATTGTTGGGGATTGTCGGGGGTTATTTCGGACAACGAGAATACTTGACTGGAAATGCCTTTAAAATCATCCTGTGCGGCTGCTGAAATAGTCTGTACCTCTTTCATGGCCTGCTCAAAGTCACGGGCCATATTATAGGCTCCATTGGAAATGACCGTAAAAGCCGATATGGCGCCAACTGCCAGGGCTGCAAATGGATTCAATTTTGATATTTGCCCTCCAAGACCTTTAATTATGCCAACGGCATCCAAGGCTCCTGATCGGAGTCCCGAATTATCCAGTGCCGTTGAAAAAAATAGACTGTTATCACCTCTTACCATTAAAAACCATGATTTGGGCTAAAAATATATTTTACATGGCCCCTTTTTGGGTATATTTATGTTTGCATTCCGTAGTTGCGTAAGTTTATGTACAAACTGAATTTTAGAAATAACGGTTCCAAATATTTCCAAGAAGCTTTGGATTTTGCCATTGAATTAGGTGGTACCTATAATAACGGGATCGTTACAATTGAAATCAGTAATGACAGGATACTGAAAGCTTACTCAACAATGCGTACTTTGTTCGGGATGATTCAGAATTGGAAGGGTACCATTGCTGAATACAATGGAATGCCAGTACATCCGTACCAGTTCATTTACCAAACCCACAAAGTCTATGAGTGTTTCTTAGAAAGGGACATCGATCATAATTGTAATTTACCTGATGGTTCCGAAGGATGGGGATGTAAAAGGTTGGGCATCGTTAATTATAAAGATGAAGCCCGGGGAAAACATTGGTACAATTACGGACACTTTCAGGGTTACAAATGGATAATCGATAAGGGCAGAATAAAGGAAAAACTATTGAAGTATGCCAGGGAAAATGCTTTGGATGCCTGTCCGTTCTTTGATGAGACCAAGTTACTTAACAGCGTTGATAATCTGCCTGGTTTTGTAGTTCCGGACAACGTGACCTTTGAGATTGTTTATGCGGAAAAGTTTGTTGATGGTACAAGGATCCAGTACGCATCTAATGTGAAGTTGGTACGGGAAATTCATAGGATTGCAAAACTAGTTATTGATACATAATAGGCTAAATATCAATCCATTTAAATGAAGTCACAGAATATTAAAAAAGCACCCAAATAGGTGCTTTTTATAATTTTTAAGTGTATGATTTACACTATCCTTCCCATACTCCACCATTTTTAATTAGATTTTGATTTTTTTTCATTTTGGTTTTTTTAGGTTAAAATATTACATTAATGGGTTATCCATTCTTTATTATAAGACGTTCTTATTAATATAAAACTACAAAATTAATTGTTAAACTTTTAAGAAGAAAAGCTTAAATTTTTCCCCTGGCAACATTAATTCTTGGCTAATATATGACATTCGATTCGATTCCGGGAAATTCTCAGGAATAAATCTCGTATTGTTCGAACTACTAAATATAACGCTCAGGTCTTTAGAATATTTTATATGTACATCTAAATGATCCATTATCCTATCAGATCCAAAAACCCATTCTCTGTCTGTTTTTAAATCCTGATATATATGTATTGTTCTCTTAAGGTTGTATACTTCATGTCCAGATAGTAGTATTTTACAATTTCTGATAAGTAAGTTATCTTGGTAGATATTCTCAATATTTTTTTCTGGATCAAAAATCTTTCCATAATCTTTTAAAGGTACAATATCAATAATAGGATATTTCCCTTTTTCGCTATTTTTTTCTTCAAGTGAAGCTCCAAAATCCCATTCAAACTCATCTGTGTTAGGCCTTACAATAGTAAATACTGCAAGGATTGTTTTCACATATCTACTTCAGTTTATGTTT
>CAXAVP010000370.1:0-3163 GCA_963972175.1 uncultured Arenibacter sp. | reverse complement strand
TTGGTTTAGATGAAAGATATTAAAGCGAATGCCCTGTTGGGCCCTTACATCCCCTTCTATGGTAATATCGCTCATTTTCCATATTTGTGACCAGGCTTGCTTTTGTTGTTCCAATAAGTTATCAAAGCCTATGGCCGTAGTTTCTTGTAATAGTTTTTTGGCCGCTGGAACCAGGGCATCGGCTTTGTGGTTGGTAGAGACCGTGTATCCTCCAAATTTAGTTAAGGTCAAGTGGTCGCCTTTGTTGATTTCTTTTTTAAATTCATGAATTATTTTATGGGCTTGGGTGGTCTCAATGGGCGTTATTGTAACGGCCTCATCATTGTGGAACAAACCAGTTTCCATAAAAGTACAGGTGTAAAAGTTGGTCTTCATAGTATGGGCTTCCAAAAAGGCTTGGCATCCCTTGGATTCCGCTTTGGTAGTGTTCCAAAATTGATCGTCCCAATTACTGTCTTCATTGGTGATTCCACTGTCCAAATAGGGGTGGAAAGCAATGCTCATATCTTTGTTTACGGCGGTAATTTCGTATTTTATGGCGCCTACTTCATCATAGTCCAGACTTAGAAAACGGATAATTTTGGCTTTTATAATAGTGCCGTTAAATAGGGTGGCTTTAAAACTCCGGCTATACCAGCCTTCCTTCATGTTGAGCTCCCTGCGAAATTCATCCACACTTTTGCAGCTGTTAAGATCCAGTTCTTCACCATTGACAAATATGTTAATACCAATCCAGTTGGGCGCATTCAATACCTTGGCAAAATATTCCGGGTAGCCATTTTTCCACCAGCCAACCTTGGTCTTGTCGGGGTAGTAAATACCCGCAATATAACTCCCTTGGAAAGTGGGGCCAGTGTATTTTTCCTCAAAATTGGCGCGTTGCCCCATGGCGCCATTGCCTAGACTGAATAAGCTCTCAGAAGATTTTACCCTTTGCTTGTCATATCCTTCTTCAATTATGGACCAATCGTGGGGCTTTATATAATCTTGATTCATTATTCTATAGTATCAGCGTTATTGTATTGGACGGCTATGGTTAGGGTGTGTATGTCGTTCCAAACGAGTGGTCCTAATGTACAAATTATTGCTGAGGTCTACTACTCTTGTGGTATTAAGAGGCCGTTAAGAAAACTGTTGTCCATTTCAGTGAAATTGGAGAAAACATATTGTGCCTCAGAAAGCACCTTGGCATCCCCTATACCTATACTGATCATTCCTGCCTTGTTTGCGGCTTGCAGGCCGGCAACGGCATCTTCAAAGACCACACATTCATTAGCGGATATGCCCATTTTTTTGGCAGCTATCAAGAAAACTTCGGGATCTGGTTTTGCCTTGCTGACGTGGTTGCCGTCTACCACGACATCAAAGAAATCAAGTAGTTTTACCTTTTTTAATATGGGAATGGCATTTTTACTGGCAGAGCCAAGCGCTATAGGCATTTCCTTTGCCCTAAGGTATTGTAAAACCCTTTGTACATCGGGTAAAATTTCAGATTCATCCATTTTTTCAATTTGGGCAAGGTAGTCTTTATTTTTAGCTGTCATCCAAGCCTCAAATTGCTCATGGCTCGCCTTTATACCACCTATATCCAAAAGTATTTCCAGACACCTTTTGCGACTTACCCCCTTAAACAGTTCATTTTGTTCCAGGGTAAATTCAAACCCTAGTTCAGCGGCCAATTTTTTCCATGCCAGATAATGGTATTTGGCAGTATCTACTATTACTCCGTCCAAATCAAATATAAATCCTTTTTTACTGCTCATGGTTTCGTGGTGCTATAGGGATAAGTGTTTGCCAGGCGATAAATTGGCTTCCATCCTGGGTGTCCAATCCATAGTTTTGCTTGTTGCCTTTATTTATTGGTATTGGGTGTGATGGCCTTCTTTTGCTGAAATCCAATTATTATTTTAAACGCGTATACTGTCTAATTTCCGGTAGATCCACGTACTATAAGGGTTGGCTCAAGAACCTTTGTGGTATAGGTTTCTTCCTCGGCATCATTTTCCACTTTTTCAATGAGCATTTCTGCTGCAATTTTCCCCATATCTTCCCCGTGTTGTGCAACGGCAGTTAGGCCGGGAGTGGAATATTTGGATAAAAGTCCGTCCGTAAAACCTATAAAGGATATGTCTTCAGGGATTTTTATGCCTAGGCTTTGTACAAATCTCATACTATGGATGGCAAATATTTCATTGACACTTAAAACGGCATCTACCTTATGATGTTTAAAGAATTCCTCTATTCCCTTTTCATCCACTTCCATTGAGGGAAATTCCAGGATGAGGTCTTCATTTATTTCAAGGCCATTGTCCAGAAGGGCTTCCCTGTAGCCTGCCGCCCTGTCCCTACTTACGCTAAAATAGTCCTTGGTGGTAATGAGGGCTATTCTTTTTCTGCCTTCTCGTATAAAGCTTGTTACGGCATTGTACGCGCCCTTTTTATCGTCAATAACCACTTTATCGCATTTAATCTCTGGAGTTACCCGATCAAATAGAACCAAGGGGATACCCTGGGCGGTAACCTCTTTGAGGTGGTTGTAGTCGTTTTTTAATTGGGTTCCTGCAGATAATGCCATAATAAAACCGTCTATACTGCCGTTGGCAAGTAATTCCATGTTGATGACCTCCTTGTCAAAGGATTCGTCAGAAACACAAACAATAACATTATAACCTTTTGCGTTGGCATATTTTTCTATACCCCTGAATACCGTGGTGAAAAAATGATGTACAATATCAGGGATGATCACCCCTATATTCTTAGTGCGTTTATTTTTTAGGCTAATGGCTATATTATTGGGTTTGTAATTGTATAACTTAGCAAAGGCCTGTATCTTTTCTTTTGTGTCCCGTCCAATTTCCTCACTATTCTTTAAAGCTTTGGAAACTGTGGAAATGGAAACCCCTAATTCTCGGGCAATATGTTTAAGCGTTATTTTTCTTTTCAAGGTTAATTTTTTTGCAGGGTGAATATACTACTAAAAATGCAAAATGGGATACGTCTGTAATTTAGGTGCCTTAATATGGACGGTAAATGCATTTTAGTGGGTGCTAGATTTGTAGAAGAGTGTTTATAAATGCAAATGTTAAAAAAATATAGATAAATATCAAAATATCATTAGCGATGAAAATTGCGTATATTTACACATATATATTATAATTTGTTA
>CAXAVP010000369.1:0-3175 GCA_963972175.1 uncultured Arenibacter sp. | reverse complement strand
AGAGTAAAGTAGATTATGACAAAATAGAGTTCGAGTTGTTGTTCTCCCAGGACATATTTGAAACCCTGCGTGTCTACTTGGGAGTGACCAATGCAGATCTTGTTGTTATGCTGGAAAGGGAAAAGAAAGGATTCCTAAAAAAATGGTTCCATAAAGATTTGGTCAAAAAAATGGAATCCTACGGTAAAGTTACTTTAATGAGTTTCAATGAGCATAACCTAAAAACCTTATATTTTTAATACTATTTCCCATTTGATGCTCCGAACAGTGCTGCCCCTAGTAATGGGGTCTCATCGTTTAATATCACTTTAACCGGAACCCTCTCCAAAAGGGGGTTCATACGTCCGGACTGTACAAAATGGGAATTAAAAATATCCTTGTCTATCCTCTTAATGATTTTTGGCAGAATTCCCCCACCAACAAAAATGCCTGCCGTAGCTTTAAATTTAAGGGCAAGTTGGGCCGATTCTATGGCTAAAAAACGAAGAAACAATTCCAAGGTCTTAATGCATATAGGATCTTTTCCGTCCAATGCGGAATTGCTGATAACCGATGGTGGATTGCCTTGGGCCATTTTAACGCTCAACCACTGAGGTTCTTCTTTTCTGCTATGGGCCCGTAAAAAAGTATAGACATCCTGAATGCCGGGTCCGGATATTAACCTTTCCCAACTTACATGGCCATATTTCCGTCCTAGGTATTTATAAATTTGAAAATCCAGTTGGTTTCGGGAACAGAAATCACAATGTCCCCCTTCGGAGGGAAAGGGATGGTAGTTGGATCCGTCCCAATACATACCCGCCTCTCCTAGGCCGGTACCAGGTGCAATCAGGGCAGCATTCCCAGGTATTTCCTGTCCGGAACGTAGGTTTTCAAAGGCATTTTTTGGGAGCACCGCCAGTCCGTAAGCATGGGCTTCCATATCATTTATGATGGTTACGGACTCCATATTTAGTTGACTTTCTAATTTTTTAGCGTCTATTTCCCATGAAAAATTAGTGCCTTTAACGGTGCCATTTATCACGGGACCTGCTACCCCTAGGCAAATAGTATTAATCTTAGGGAGGTTACCGTTATGGAACTGTTGGTAAACCTCTATGAATGAATTATACTCCTTTGTAGGGTATGATTCTTTTTTTAGTAGCTGAAGGCTACTATCCTTTATGGTAAAAAGGCCCATATTGGTTTTTGTACCTCCCACGTCTGCAGCCAATACTGTGCCGCTTTCCGGAAAGGAATTCCTTTTCAAAAAAGCGAAAGGAATATCTGGGTTGTTGATATCTGGTAATGAAAAACGTGCTATGTTATCCATGCTGCTATTCTTTATAGGAAATGTTTTTCTCTTGTGCTATTAGTTATATAGCTTAAAATAAGGATTCTATCAATTATTCACCAAGTCTTTTTATGTGTTTATACAAATGGTAGGGGCTATTTTTGTTTTACGAGGGTATAACAAACTCCTAGTATTTCTATCCAAGGGAAGTTTTCTGTGTCCGTATCCATTCGTACAATTTGTCGGCATCGTCTTTATTGCACAACTGTGTGCCTTCATACATGGTTGCGGCTGTTCCGCAGGCTACACCGTATTTAACCATCTCACTGGGGGTTTTCCCTTTAAGGAGGCTTATCACCATTCCTGCTACCATACTATCCCCTGCACCAATAGTGGTTTTTTGAAGTACAGTTGGGGCGGGAATATGTTCCATATAATCTTTTTTGGCCAATAAGGCTCCCTTGGCGCCGAGGGATACTACTAGAATTTCACATTGGTGCTCTTCTAGAAATTTTTTGGCAATAGATTCCAATGCCATAGCAGAAATGGATTCTACCCCACATAGGGTACTTAGCTCTCCCAAATTGGGTTTCATAAGATAAATGGGCGATTTACTGGCTTGTAGCAATGCCTCTCCTGAGGTATCCAAAATGAAGCGTGCGTTTTTCTTTTGGGTTATGGTTGCCACTTGGTTATAAAAATTGTTGGGCATCCTTGGGGGCAATTTTCCACTAGCAACCAAATAATCCCCTTCTTGCAATTTGTTTTCCAAATGCCCAAGAAGTGCTTCCCATTCCTGTTTTGCTACTTGTGGCCCTGGTACCCCAAAGCGGTATTGGAGATTGGTGATGGTATCGGTAACAGCAAGATTGTCCCTTGTCCATCCTTTGATAGGAACCAACAATTGTTGAATACCGGCTTTGTCCAGTAACTGCTTCAAATGTTCACCCGTAGGTCCTCCTCCAAGGTAAATACAAAGCGATTCCCCACCTAATTTTTTAATGGCGCGCGAAACATTTATACCGCCGCCACCAGCATCATATATAGGAGCGCTACAGCGAAGTTTTGTGTTAGGGCTAATACCGGCAACGGTAACACTTTTGTCAAGTACAGGGTTTACGGTAAGGGTAATTACTTTTTTGTACATGTCGTGATTGCTTACTAGTTACACTTATATGGACACTACAGTCAGTCTAGCCCTTTAGGCTAATTTTTACAGTAGTATGAGCTTTTTCCAAGTTGCAGCAGTGCAAAATCACTGCTAAATTTATCATGAGTACTAAAAGGCCAATATCACAGACAATTTTTCTATTAATAAATTTTAGAATATAGACTATCCTGCCGGGTTGTACCTTAGGTCTCCTTTCTTTTACCTGTTAATTCCGATTTTTTTATAAGGTACACAATAGGAATACCACGGGAGTACAGCTTACCGGAAAACTCGCTTATAAACTCGGTTTTCCTATGCTCATTTTTGTCGATAACACTTTTGACCCCTTCCGTAAACTTGTGCAACTTTAGTTTGGCCTCACTGCCTTGCAGTTCCTTAAAGGTGCCATGTACCAAAACAGATTGCCAATTTTTAGTTGATTTTATTTCGGCTACCAATAAGGATACGGCCGGATTTTTTCTCATAGCGTCAATTTTATGGCCGGTGGCAGAGTAACTTATAATACTATGGTCCTCTTTGTCATAAAAATAGGTAGTTGGAATTACATAGGGATTCTGCTGTGATATATAGCCCAAATGGCCTGTATAATTATTTAGAAGAAAGCCAGTGCTTTCGTTGGGCGTAATATCGATCATACTTCAATATTGATAAGAGATTAACTATACCGCTTTATAAGAGCCATAAATATTTCAGGTCCCTTTGCTGTTGTCAAATCTATTGTCTTTTAAAGT
>CAXAVP010000368.1:0-3188 GCA_963972175.1 uncultured Arenibacter sp. | reverse complement strand
AACTCAAAAAGAAGAAATGAGAAAAAAGCAGGCAAAAAAGAGACCACTTTTACCGGATCCAAGGTTTAATGACCAATTGGTGACCCGTTTTGTTAACATGATGATGTGGGATGGTAAGAAGTCGGTTGCCTTTAAAGTGTTCTATGATGCAATTGACATCGTGGAAGAAAAAAAGACAGACGAAGAGAAGTCGGCATTGGAGTTGTGGAAAGATGCATTGTCCAATGTAATGCCTCATGTTGAGGTAAGAAGTAGAAGGGTTGGAGGGGCTACCTTTCAGATTCCTATGCAGATTAGGCCAGACCGTAAAATTTCAACCGCTATGAAGTGGCTTATTAGTTATGCTCGTAAGAGAAACGAAAAAGCTATGTCTCAAAAATTGGCCGGTGAAATATTGGCTGCGGCCAAAGAAGAAGGTGCTGCGGTTAAGAAAAGAGTGGATACGCACAAGATGGCTGAAGCAAATAAGGCATTCTCACATTTTAGATTCTAATTAGTAATGGGAAGAGATTTAAAATATACTAGAAATATAGGTATTGCAGCGCATATTGATGCTGGAAAAACAACAACTACAGAGCGTATATTGTTCTATACCGGTGTTAGTCATAAGATAGGTGAGGTGCATGATGGTGCTGCAACCATGGACTGGATGGAGCAAGAGCAGGAAAGGGGTATTACCATTACTTCTGCGGCAACAACCTGTACTTGGCAGTTTCCAAAAGAAAATGGTCAGCCTACCAAAGATGCGAAAGATTATCATTTTAATATTATTGATACTCCCGGGCACGTTGATTTTACCGTTGAGGTAAATAGATCATTGCGTGTGTTGGATGGCTTGGTGTTCTTGTTTAGTGCAGTTGATGGTGTAGAGCCTCAGTCTGAAACAAACTGGAGATTGGCCGATAATTATAAAGTGCCTCGTATTGGTTTTGTTAACAAAATGGATCGTCAAGGGTCTAACTTCTTAAAGGTTTGTAACCAGGTAAAAACAATGTTGGGATCCAATGCGGTGCCAATTGTTTTGCCAATAGGTGATGAGGCTGACTTTAGGGGTATTGTTGACTTGGCCAAGAATAGGGCTATAGTTTGGCATGATGAAAACTTTGGGGCAACATTTGATGTTGTTGATATTCCAGAGGAAATGAAAGCGGAGGTAAAGGAGTATAGAGCTGCCTTGATTGAAGCTGTTGCCGAATATGATGAGGCTTTGATGGAGAAATTCTTCGAGGATGAAGATTCTATATCAGAAGAGGAAGTGCATGCTGCTTTAAGGGCTGCTGTTATGGATAGGGCTATTATACCTATGGTATGTGGTTCTTCCTTTAAAAATAAGGGTGTTCAGTTTTTGTTGGATGCGGTATGTAGATACTTGCCGTCTCCTATAGACAAGGATGATATTGTAGGGACCGATCCCGTGACTGGAGAGGCTGTAACGCGTAAGCCGGATCCAAAAGAACCGTTTGCAGCGTTGGCATTTAAGATTGCTACCGATCCATTTGTAGGGCGTTTGGCTTTTTTTAGAGCGTATTCTGGTCGTTTGGACGCCGGTTCATACATTTTGAACAACAGATCTGGTAAGAAAGAACGTATATCCCGTATTTATCAAATGCACTCCAATAAGCAGAATGCTATAGAATACATAGAAGCTGGTGATATTGGAGCTGCTGTAGGGTTTAAGGATATTAAGACGGGTGATACCATGTCTGATGAAAAGAATCCTATTATTTTGGAAAGTATGGATTTCCCAGATCCGGTAATTGGTATTGCTGTTGAGCCTAAAACCAAGGCAGATGTTGATAAGTTAGGTATGGCTTTGGGTAAATTGGCCGAGGAAGATCCAACTTTCACTGTGAGAACGGATGAGGCTTCGGGTCAGACTATTATTTCTGGTATGGGTGAACTTCACCTGGATATTATTGTTGACCGTTTAAAGCGTGAGTTTAAGGTTGAAGTAAATCAGGGTGAACCTCAGGTAGAATATAAGGAGGCATTGACCAAAACTGCTGCACATAGGGAAGTTTATAAGAAACAATCCGGTGGTCGTGGTAAATTTGGTGACATTGTCTTTGAAATGGGACCTGCCGATGATGATTTTGAAGGAGCTGGATTACAGTTTGTTGATGAGATCAAAGGGGGTCGTATTCCTAAGGAATTTATAGGGCCTGTTGAAAAAGGTTTCCAGGCAGCTATGAAGAACGGTCCTTTGGCCGGTTATGAAATGGATAGGATGAAGGTTGTTCTTAAGGATGGTTCTTTCCATCCTGTGGATTCTGATGCACTTTCCTTTGAATTAGCTGCTAAGCTTGGTTATAAAGCTGCAGGTAAGGCTGCGGGAGCTGTTGTTATGGAGCCAATAATGAAATTGGAAGTGTTGACCCCAGAAGAAAACATGGGTGATATTGTGGGTGACTTAAACCGTAGAAGAGGTGTGGTTACCAATATGGACGATAGGGCAGGATCCAAGGTGATTAAGGGAGAAGTGCCACTTGCGGAAATGTTTGGTTATGTTACTTCTCTAAGGACCTTGTCTTCTGGTAGGGCTACTTCTACCATGGAATTTTCACATTATGCTGAAACGCCATCCAATATTTCGGAAGAGGTGATTAAGAAAGCAAAAGGATTAACAGCTTAAATCGTACTAAGATGAGTCAGAAAATTAGAATAAAATTAAAGTCATACGACCATAACTTGGTAGATAAATCTGCTGAGAAGATCGTTAAAACGGTAAAGACTACTGGTGCGGTTGTAACTGGGCCTATTCCTTTGCCGACACATAAAAAGATATTTACCGTGTTGCGTTCACCACACGTAAATAAAAAATCCAGGGAGCAGTTCCAATTAAGTTCTTACAAAAGGCTTTTGGATATTTATAGCTCCTCATCTAAAACCATTGATGCCCTGATGAAGCTTGAGCTTCCTTCTGGTGTTGAGGTGGAGATCAAGGTGTAGTTATATTCCTGTTTCAATGGGAATCCTATCTACATTGATGGGTGAAAGATAAATCTTCCCGATAGTTAGGGAAGGGACATGTCCGGAGCGTTTCGCGAAGGAAAAACGGAAAAAAATAAATTCAGGGTTGAATTGTTTTTTGACCCTGTTTTTTTGTCAGAAAGTTAAATAGTAATCAATTAATTAATTATAAATATGTCTGGGTTAATAGGTAGAAAAATAGGTATGACCAGCATTTT
>CAXAVP010000367.1:0-3197 GCA_963972175.1 uncultured Arenibacter sp. | reverse complement strand
ATTTTGCCAATTATCAGTTGGGCTTAATCTACAAGGAAAAATTTAAGGAGAACTTGTTGGCAAGTGCCAAATTGGAAAATGTGCTGCAGGCGGATCCTGAAGAGCGATTGGTTATTCCTTCAAAATACAATCTTTATAAGATATACCAGGAAACACAGAGTCCGTTGGCTACGGAAATGAAGTATGACATCATTAAAAATCACCCAGAGTCCAGATATGCCGAAATACTATTAAACCCACAGGCCGTATTAACGGGAAGCGCAGACAGTCCGGATGCGAAGTATGCACAATTGTACAAGATGTTTCAGAACCAGGAATTTTTACGGGTTATTACCGGGGCAGAGGAACAAATTAATAAGTACACCGGCGATCCCATTGTGCCAAAATTTGAAATGCTAAAGGCCAATGCCATTGGTAGGCTGCAGGGCTTTGAGGATTTTAAGGAAGCCTTAAACTATGTGGCGCTGAATTATCCCAACAATCCGGAAGGTAAAAGAGCACAGTCCATGGTAGCCGAACAATTGCCAAAATTGGAGTCCAAAGCTTTTACTGCGGAGACAAGCGTACAGGGGGCAGGAAATTGGAAGGTAGTGTTCCCTTTAAAGATAAGGGACAACAAAAAGGCGCTTAGGTTAAAGGAGCTTTTGGAGAAATCCATAAAGGAACTAAAGTACAGGAATAAAGTGTCCAAGGATATCTATAATCTTGAGGATCAGTTTGTAGTGGTCCATGGATTTAAATCCAAGGATTTTGCTTTAGGGTATGCAGAATTAATAAAAAACAATAAGGATTACAGGATCGATGACGAGAATTTCGTAATTTTATCGACCAACTATAAAACAATACAGATACATAAAAATTTATTGGAATACAGAGCCCAACAATAACCCCAAAATCCAAGAACAATGTTTTCAGACAACAAAAAACCTCGTGTTATGACAGAATTAGGTGGACAACCTAATAGAATTGAGAAAAACACCAAAATTAAAGGTGATATTATATCCGAAGCCGATTTTAGGATTGATGGTAAGTTGGATGGTAACGTTAAGACTTCGGGAAAGGTGGTTATTGGTATAGACGGTTATATCCACGGTAAAGTGGAGTGTGAAAATGCCGATATAGAAGGTAACTTTAATGGGGAATTGATCGTAGCCGATTTGTTGTCCCTAAAATCATCCGCCTTTATAGAGGGTACTGTTAGTGTTGCTAAATTGGCTGTGGAGCCGGGAGCAACCTTTAACGCCTCCTGTACCATGAGGGGCAAAGATGGTAAAACGGGTAGCGAGCCATCCAAAAATTCAGCCACTGCAAATGAGTCAGCAAAAGCCTCCTAATAAGAACAATGGCCTTAAAAACGCCGCCATACTCTCTGGTATAGCGTTGGAAATGGGTGGGATAATATTTTTATCTGCCCAAGGCGGAAAATGGTTGGACGCCTATTTTGAAATGGAGTCCAAAACCTTTGTTATTGTTCTTACCCTCCTAGGTGTCGCCATTGCAATCTATTTGGTACTACAGCAATTGAAACGCATTAAGTATTAATGTCCAAAAAAAATTTTCTTTTTTCTTTCTATTTCTCGTTGGGACTGCTGTGCTTGCTGGTCTTTGGTATTCACATCCTGGTATTGTATCTTTTGCAATTGCCTCTCTTTGGGTATATGTTGGTGCAGGCATATCTTCTTAATGTGTTCTTGGCCATTGTAATTTTTACCGTTCTGTATCTGTTCCGGGTGAAATGGAAAGACCAGATCGGCTTTCTTTTTTTGGGAGGCAGTATGCTCAAGTTTGTATTTTTTTTCATCTTTTTTTATCCCGTTTACAAGGGTGACGGACAGATGGAAACCATGGAGTTTATTTCGTTTTTTATCCCCTACCTGGTCTGTCTGTTATTAGAGACACTTTTTACGGCTAAAATGTTAAATAGCAGGTCTTAGTACCTGTTTCCATATTTGTTTTCTTGAAAGCTTTAAAATAAACCAATTAATGCTTTTTTCTTTTTGATTTAAAAGCGTACATTTGCACGGATTTTTTGAGACCGATATTTTAAGCGATATGCAAAAACCATTTTACGTTAAAGTTCTTTTAGTTGTTACACTTCTTCTGGGTGTCAATGCTTTCGCAGGGGGAAACGACCCTTCAACCGGCGATGAAAAAGAAAGTCTAAAAAGTGAAATCAAGGAATTTATTGGGCACCACTTGTTGGACTCCCATGATTTTACACTTTTTACCATAGATGAGGAAAAAAATGAGCACGTAGGTTTTCCGCTGCCCGTAATTCTTTGGGATGATGGCTTAAAAGTTTTTTCTTCCGCAAAATTTCACCATGGTGAATCTGTTGCTGAGGTAGACGGTAATTACTATGCTCTTTATCATGGGAAAATAGTGAAGACCGATGCAGAAGGCACTATTAACTATGATGAGGATCACCATGCTACCAATGAAAAACCATTGGATTTTTCCATAACCAAGAATGTTGTCTTTATCTTTTTGGTGGCGCTTCTAATGTTGGTTCTTTTTGGAAAAATGGCCAAGTCTTACAAGACCAGCTCCTTGCCAAAGGGTGTGGGACGTTTGTTGGAGCCAATTGTGCTGTATGTCCGTGATGATATCGCAATTCCAAATATTGGAAAAAAACACTATAAGAAGTATATGAGTTATTTGCTGACTGTGTTTTTCTTTATTTGGATCATAAACCTTTTGGGGCTTACGCCGCTAGGGGTGAACGTTACCAATAATATTGCGGTGACCTTCGCTTTGGCTATAATTACCTATTTGATAACTACATTTACGGCCAATAAGAATTACTGGAAGCATATTTTTTGGATGCCGGATGTGCCTGTTTTTATGAAGGTGGTCCTAGCGCCTATAGAGCTATTGGGAACCTTTATTAAGCCTTTCTCGTTAATGATTCGTTTGTATGCGAACATTACGGCAGGCCACGTAGTGTTAATGAGTATTTTGGGAATGATGTTTATCTTCCAGAACTGGATAGGAAGTCCGTTGTCATTTGGTTTGGCCTTTGCGCTTTCCTTGCTGGAATTGTTGGTGGCGGCCTTACAGGCTTATATTTTCACCATGTTGTCTGCCCTGTATTTTGGAATGGCAGTGGAGGAACATCACGATCATTAATAAATTGAATGTTTAATAATTAATTATATATTTTATGGAAATCCCAACTATTGTAGGAGCTGGTTTGA
>CAXAVP010000366.1:0-3198 GCA_963972175.1 uncultured Arenibacter sp. | reverse complement strand
GGGGTCGCGGGTTCGAGTCCCGTCCGGACCGCTAAAAGCCTTCAACGCAAGTTGAAGGCTTTTTTTAGTTGTGTGCTACGCATGGCACACATCGGGGATCAAGTGGATCAAGTGGATCAAGTGGATCAAGGATCAAGTCCATTTTCTGGGTATTTGAATATTATATGACTAAAATGATTTAGGTCATTTGTCTCGTCGTTCTTCATCTTTAGCTTTGTTCTTAGATATTATTAGAATTCAACAGTTATTTAATAATTAAAAAGAACATTTATGTCCGGAGAAAATACATTTTACAGATTGTGTAAATGGTCCAAATATTTAATGCTGTCCTTATGGTTGGGGGTTGCAGTGTTCCTAAGCAGTTGCAATGAGCAAGCACAAGGATTTGCTTTGCCAGAAGGGGATATTGAAAGCGGAAAGGCGTCCTACAGGAGTTTGTCCTGTAATGAATGTCATAGCATTACCGGAATTCAATATGAAGGTGGTGCCGATTCGCTAAATATAGAACTGGGCGGTGTATCGACCAAGCAGAAGTCCTATGGGGAGCTGGTTACTTCGGTAATCAATCCTACCCACAAGATTGCTAGACGCTACATGCGTAAAGATGCCAATGAAACTACCGATTCGGGAATCTCCAAGATGAGGGTGTACAATGAAATTATGACGGTACAGGAACTAATTGATCTGGTGGCTTTTCTTCAATCTGAATATAAGGTAAAGGTGCCGCGTACGGAATACTATCCCTATCTTTACTAATGAATTCTTTAGCGTGAATTGAGAGTTTAGGAGAACCTGTATTATTAGGTTTTGGATAATTATTCAATGAGTTGTGGTAAGTCTCCATTTATGTAGGTGAAATTTCGTGAATTCATGTCTTTATTCATTTTAATGGATAATACGGTTTCCCTATTACCCCTTCATCACTAAATAAAGTAGATTTATCAACATCTTGAAGCAAAGTGGTAATAAGAGACACTTGGTTATGGATCAAGACACTATTTTGTACCAAACGGATTCCGTGACTGTAATCGGCATATGTTTCACTGTGACCAGCATAGACCGGCTGTATAGGAGTGCCATTTTGGTAATGCCAGCCATAAATAACAACTGGTTTGGACGAATTTGAATGGATTTTGTTCGAGATGATGACATCTTTTTTATGTCCGGCCACCAAAGCTCCCAAAGGGGCCTGTTTAAGAGCTTTTTTTCTTTGCTTTTTTAATTTGCTATTATGTTCCCACATAACCGGGACAGTGGTCATTTTTGGACTGGGAGGAATAGGGTAGGGAGGCAGTTTTACTAGGGCGTTGCTCCAAATTTGATCTACCATTTTTTTGGTGGGGAGGGTAAAACCTATAGCATTCCCTATTTTTTGTGCCAGAATTGGGGTTGTGGGAATGATAAAATAGTCAGCATCCGACCCAACGGCCAAATAGTCCGGAATTACAAAATAGGTTATATCGTAAATAGAATGGTTTAAGGTTTTGGAGAAGGAAATGGGGACCAAGTTGCGCAGAAAAGTAGGTATATTGCCATTCATAATTTGTTGGTAAATATGTCTTTCCCTTTCTTCCAGGCTGAGACTTTCAATACTGTTCTTAAAGTTGCTGCCCGAAATAGCATCTTTGGCTCGTGGAGGTAGCGGAAGCTTTTGGGCATACAGTGCTCCTGATGTAATAATGAGAATACATATCAGGGACAAGCAAATATAGTTTAAAGTCCTCAAAGGCATTTTATACGTTTTTAGGAGTTTTTTAATAAAGGTCATGGATCTGGTTTTAAGGTAGTTTTAGCATTTGAACAGTTTCAAATATTGGCTATTCCACACGTAATCATCGTAGTCGGCTTAAATAACTAGCAAGTTTCGTCTAGAGTGTTTTACTCTGCTGTGCAATCCTTCTAACTTAATAAAAATATCGTTTAGCTGGAGCAATGCCCTACAGTTCATCTAAAATAAGTATAGGTTTATAGTTAAACCGGGACTAGGGTCTTAAGTAGTAGTAGGTGTATTGAAGGTTATTTTTGTATTTATGATATCGATGATTTGCAGCTGAATCCAGATTTGAGCAGCCGAAGCTCTGCTTTTGGGCCCAGCAAAAAATGAGTAATGCAGGAACTATGGAATTGTTTATTTTGATTATGTAAACCACACACACACACACAACAAAATGCCCCAAGATCATTGTTTAAATAATTATGGGCTTAAAAAAGTTTCAAAAAAATTTTCAAAATTTTCACTTTCTTTTATTTTTAATTTTTTTCGAAGCCTGTGCCGTGCAACCTTTACAGAACTCAAAGATATTCCAAAGAGGGTCGCTATATGCTGGGACGTAAAATTGAGCTTGATCAATGCGCACAACCTAATTTCCCGATCACTAATAGTAGGGCAGTAGTTTTTCAAGGATTTGATAAAGGTAGTGTGAATCTGATTGAACAGGAGGTAAAAGTTCTCCCAATCCTCGTCCAACATTAAACTATCATCAATTAAATCGACTATCTTTTTTAGGTTGCTTTTTTTGATGGTACTGCCTTTGGTTTCTTGGAGCAGATTATCTTTTATTTGATTCAGTAGGTTGTTTTTATGAACGGTTCGTAGGGTGTAGTTGGTTAGTTCTTCCGTTTTAAAATTGAGTTCCTCCAACAACTTCTGCTGGTTTAGCTCCTGCTTTTCTTTTTCTACTGTTAAGAGGGTAATCTCACTTTGATGGGCCTTCTCCTGCTGTGCCTTTACCTCCTCGGTTTTAGAAGCGACCAGTAATTCCAAGTGTTGCTGCTGTCTTTTTATGGTAGCTAAACGCCATTTTATAAATAATAGCACTAGAAGGATTCCGATAAGTACCAGAACTACCCGTACCCAGGCCTTTTGCCAGAAGGTAGGGAGTACGGTAATGGTAATAGTGGGATGGGCTATGTTTGGTTGGGCTATAGAATCTGCACTACTTAGCTCTAAAGAGTATTGGCCTGGGTTTAAATTGGAAAAAGTAAGCACTTGTTGATTTCCAATGGGGTGCCATTCGTTATTTATTCCGACCAGCTTGTAGGCGTAGTTATTATTTTTGGGGCTCCAATAATCTGAACTGGAAAAATGGATGGATAGCAGATTGTCCTGTGGGTCTAGGGTGATGTGCTTATCTCCCTTAGAGGCAATATTCACCTCCCTACTACCTTCTTTACCTATAACCGATGCCGAGGTGAAAA
>CAXAVP010000365.1:0-3217 GCA_963972175.1 uncultured Arenibacter sp. | reverse complement strand
AATGTTGCTGGGGGCGGTAGACTTACATTAGACGGAAGCTTTTCTACAAATTATGTAATTGAAGGCGAACCAATAGGGGTATTCTACAGACAGTTCTATGCTAGGAACGAAGACGGAAGTATTGCCTTGGATGCCGATGGGTATCCCTATAGAGGTACCACTGAAGATGGTGAATCTTCCAAAGTACTTGGCGATCCCAATCCGGATTGGTTTGGATCATTGATCAACGAAGTAACTTATAAGGACTTTTCCTTAAGAGTACAGTTCGATGCTGTTCAAGGCTACGAGGTCTTCAACTGGAACCGAAGATTATTGGACAATGTACTTTTTGGAGGAGGATACAATGTTGGTCAGGAACTACTAGGCAACTTACCTAAAGGATATGGAGGCGCCCAAGCCAATATCTTTGAAGAATTTGTTGAAGATGGTTCTTTTGTAAAGCTAAGGGAAGTAAGCCTCAGTTATAACTTTGTTCCAAAATCGGGCTTAATAGACAATGTAGAATTTAGTTTAGTAGGAAGAAACCTCTTTTCCTGGGACGATTACTCCGGATGGGACCCCGAGGTTAGTGCTGCCGGGCAGAGCAATGGAGTTAGAGGCTTTGATTTTGCTACCGTGCCAATCCCAAGGACCTATCAATTTGGAGTAAATGTTAGTTTCTAATCTTAAAAAAAACAACAATGAGAAATTATATAAAATTTAATATAAAGGCTATTGCACTATTGATGACCGTACTAGTGTTATCATCTTGCGAAACCGACTTTGAGAACCCAAATGCTGCCACGGATGCGCAAGTTTTTTCATCACGAGAAGGTATCTTGGCTGCCACCATCGGTATGCAACAATTATATTCCACCACAGGTCTAAGATGGATCGTAGAAACTCCAGCAGTTACAACTAGGGAAGTTGGAATTACTACAACCTTTCAAAATATGATAGATCTAGAGGATGGTGGGGACATACCCAATTCTACCTCCAACATTGTTGGACTTTGGTCTACCATGTTAAGGGTGATGTCCATCTCCGAGGATATCGCCGCCAATGCTCCGAACTTAAATATTAACGATGGAACCAAAAGTGGACTGGTGGCTTATGCCAATTTATTTAAAGCAATGGCCATTGGCAGTATGGCCCAAAACTACGAACAGGTAATAGTATCCATCAGCAACGATGGGGACGCTCCTTTTGTTACAAGAACAGAGGCATTCAATACCGCCGTAACCCTTTTAAATGAAGCCCAAAACTTAATTTCTACAACTCCTGTTTCCGACGAATTTAGCTCAGAAATTTTAAGAGGAAACATAGACTTGGAAAATACCCTTTTGGCAATGTCCGCCAGATACAATTTGTTTGCTGGCAATTATGACGCTGCCATTTCAGCTGCCAATGCTGTGGATAAATCTGCTACCTCTGTTTTTACATATGACTCACAAAATCTAAATCCGGTATGGAGCAGGGTATTTCAAAATGGGGTTTCCAATTTTAAGCCTAGAGATAATTTTGGACTGCCGGATTCTTTTTCCATAGATCCAAGTGATGGACGTATCGGTTTCTATTTATCACCCTTGGATGAATTAAACATCAATCAATTGCCAATTGAAGATTTGGCAGGATTCTTTGATGAGGAAAGTGGCACAGAGTCTATTCCAGTATATCTGACTGATGAGATGAGCCTAATTATAGCAGAAGCAAACCTAAGAAAAACTTCTGCAGATATCCCGGCTGCGGTAGAAGCAATAAATGATGTGAGAACAGATAACGATGATGCATTTGGAGTAAATGCCAATATAGAGGTCTATAGCGGCGAAATGTCAGCAGAAGCTCTACTGGATGAAGTTTATCTCAACAGAAGGTTAGAGCTTTTCCTAACTGGAACCAGCCTGGAGGACAGCAGAAGGTTTGGTCGTCCCGAACCAAGTCCCAATGCAAAAGTTTTCACGGACGAAAGGAACAGGAACTTCTACCCCTACCCCAACACAGAAAGGGATAACAATAGTAACACCCCGGCCGATCCATCAATTTAAAAGAAATATTGTTTTAGTTTACAAATGGCCTACATTTATACATAAATGCTAGGCCATTTGTTTAAATAGTTGAATTATATGCTTAAAAAAATAGCCCTTCTAATCGTCTTAACGCTTACCTCCTGCTCTGTATTCAAACCCTCTACTCCAACACCCAAACACGAATTCAGAGGGGTTTGGATAGCCACAGTGGCCAACATAGACTGGCCAAAGCACAACTTGGACAGTATTGAAAAACAAAAAAAGGACTACCTCAATATTTTGGACTTTTACAAGGATTTAAATTTTAACGCTGTTATCGTTCAAATACGGACAGCTGGCGATGCCTTTTATCCCTCCCAATACGCTCCGTGGTCTAGATTTCTTACCGGAAATGAAGGAGTAGCACCTACCCCCTACTTTGATCCCCTAAAATGGATGATAGATGAGGCCCATAGCAGAGGAATGGAATTTCATGCCTGGCTTAACCCCTACCGAGCCACCTTTGATAATAAAACCGAGATTTTAAGTGAAGACAATGATTTTAACAAACATCCTGAATGGATGTTGAAATACGGAAAAAAATACTACTACAACCCCGGATTACCGGAAGTACAACGGCACTTGACCAATATAATGAAAGAAGTAGTTAGCAATTACGACTTGGATGCCGTGCATTTTGATGATTACTTTTACCCCTATAAAATTAACAAGGAGACCTTTGATGACGCCGATTCCTATACTAAATACAGCCTCCCAGAACAGACCTTGGGCGATTGGCGAAGAAGCAATATTGACAGTCTGGTGAAAAATGTTCACCATACCATAAAAAAGGAAAAGCCCTGGGTGCAATTCGGTATTAGCCCATTTGGCGTATGGAAAAATAAAAGCACTGACCCCAAAGGATCCGACACCAAGGCTGGACAAACCACCTATGAGGACCTTTATGCCGACCCATTATTATGGATGGAAAAGGGCTGGATAGACTATTTAGTGCCACAAGTATATTGGAGCATGGACCTAGCCGTGGCCTCCCATAGCAAGATCGTAGACTGGTGGTCCAAGAATAATAAAAACACCAACTTGTATATAGGCAACGGCCCCTATAAAATAAGGAGCAACAGTGACAAGGCTTGGAACAAAAAAAGAGAGCTACCCAATCAACTAACATTAGCACGGAACTATAAAAATGTAACGGGCAATGTATTCTTTAG
>CAXAVP010000364.1:0-3233 GCA_963972175.1 uncultured Arenibacter sp. | reverse complement strand
TGGTAGAATTACCCACGTAGATGCCGTTAAGGCAGTTCCCTCCATGGGTACCCCTACTGGTGGGTCCAGGGGCGAGAGCAGGACCAAATTATCCATGCTGCGTCGTAAGGTTGCAGAAAGGTTGGTGGCCGCCAAGAATGAGACGGCCATGCTTACTACCTTTAACGAAGTGGATATGTCCGCTATTTTTGCCTTGAGAAGTGAATATAAAGAAGATTTTAAAAATAAGCACGGTGTAGGTTTAGGATTTATGTCCTTCTTTACCAAAGCCGTTATAAGGGCCCTGCAATTATTTCCTTCCGTTAACTCAATGATAGACGGGAAAGAAATGATAACCTATGATTTTTGCGATATCAGCATAGCGGTATCCGGTCCCAAGGGACTTATGGTTCCCGTGATAAGAAATGCGGAAAACTTGAGTTTTAGAGGAGTGGAGTCTGAAGTTAAAAGGTTGGCAATAAGAGCACGAGAAGGAGAGATCACTGTAGATGAAATGACAGGGGGTACCTTTACCATTACCAATGGAGGGGTATTTGGATCTATGTTGTCCACACCAATTATCAATCCTCCCCAAAGTGCCATATTGGGGATGCACAATATAGTAGAAAGACCTATAGCCAGGGATGGGGCCATTGCCATTGCGCCCATTATGTATGTGGCATTGTCCTATGACCATAGAATAATAGATGGCAAGGAATCTGTTGGGTTCTTGGTAGCTATTAAGGAGGCCTTGGAGAATCCGGAAGAACTATTGATGGATAACAATGTGAAGAAGGCCTTGGAGATGTAAACGGCCCACGTTAATATATATACGGTTCAAGACCTGCTGGATGTTTTATTCTGGCAGGTCTTATTGTTTTATAAAGAGGCGTGCTTTTTTGTAATCAATAATGGCCTTGCCTTTCTTTAGAACGTCGGCACCAATTATACCGTCTACGGGCAGGGCGTTATGGGAAGTCAGGGCCTGATTGACGTGTACCAGGTCAAAAAGAACAATTTTTTGCTTTTTTGTATGCCATGCTCCCAGTTCTATCCTGTTTTTGGTAGATAATTTGGTGAGCATTTCCGTGGCACCCGCACCGGCAGCCTTTATCTTGGAGTCCTTGGAGTTAAGCTTGAAAAATTCAATTTTATAAAGTCCTATGCAGGTATTTGATGCCCCGGTATCAAGGATGAACCTTCCTTTTATTCCATTGATGGTTGCTGTAATTTCAAAGTGATTGGTCGCGGTAAGGACCAGTGGAATGGCAATGTAGTTTTTTTTGCTTAGAAATTTTTTAAGACTGGTCATTTGTGCTTTTTTTGTCAAAGATAATCCTATTTTTGTTCTATGTTGATAACTGATACCCACACCCATTTATATAGTGAAGCTTTTGATGGGGACCGCACAGCGGTTGTTGAACGAGCTATACAATTAGGGGTAAAACGCTTTTTTATTCCTGCTATAGATTCTACCTATACCAATGCCATGTTGGAATTGGAAAATTCCTATCCGGATAATGTTTTTTTGATGATGGGATTGCACCCTACCCATGTAAAGGAAAATTATGAGGAGGAACTGCAGCATGTGGAGGGGATGCTGGCATCCAGAAAATTCTATGCGGTTGGTGAAATCGGAATCGATCTGTATTGGGACAAGTCATTTTTAAAGGAGCAGCAACTGGCTTTTAAGCGACAAATACAATTGGCCAAGAAGTATTCCTATCCAATAGTGATCCATTGCAGGGATGGCTTTAATGAGATATTTGAAATTCTGGAGGAGGAAAAAGGGGAAGGGCTATACGGTATCTTTCACTGTTTTACCGGTACATTGGAACAGGCCCAAAAGGCTATATCCTATAACATGAAGCTTGGAATTGGGGGGGTTCTTACCTTTAAAAACGGTAAAATTGATACTTTTTTAAGCGAAGTGGATATAAAACATATGGTTTTGGAAACCGATTCGCCTTATTTGGCCCCAACACCTTATAGGGGTAAACGGAACGAAAGCTCTTATTTGGTTGAGGTGCTCAATAAAATGTCGGCCCTGTATGGGCTGGATAAGGAAGAGGTGGCAGCCATTACTACAGCAAACTCCAAGGAGATATTTGGGGTTTAACTATTAGCTGCCGTTTGGCTGGTTCCGTGGGGTAACCCTAACTAAATATGATAAATGCAAATACAGTGAAGAAAAGCAATATTCTTCTTATTTATACAGGGGGGACCATAGGTATGGTCAAGGATTATAAATCCGGGGCCTTAAAAGCGTTCGACTTTGATAAGCTTCAAAAGAGCATTCCTGAGCTTTATCAATTGGATTGCAATATAGATAGTGTATCATTTGATGCTCCAATAGATTCCTCCGATATGAAGGTGGGCAATTGGGTAGACATTGCAAGTATCATTGAGGATCATTATGATAGCCATGACGGTTTTGTGGTCCTTCACGGGAGTGATACCTTGAGCTATACCTCCTCGGCCTTGAGTTTTATGTTGGAAAATTTACAGAAACCGGTAATTTTTACAGGCTCCCAATTGCCAATAGGGGATCTTAGGACGGATGCCAAGGAGAATTTAATTACCTCGGTGCAAATAGCGGCTTTGCAAAAGAATAATAAGCCTGTGGTTAGAGAGGTTTGCCTGTATTTTGAATATAAATTGTACAGGGCCAATAGAACCACTAAAATTAATGCGGAGCATTTCCAGGCTTTTGCTTCCCTTAATTATCCGCCCTTGATTGAATCGGGGGTGCATTTAAAGGTGTTTGATGAGTATCTTTTTAGGCCCAATGAGGCCAAGAAGCTTAAAGTTCATAAGGAAATGGATCAAAATGTGGTTATTTTGAAACTATTTCCCGGTTTTACGCAATCTGTGTTGCACAGTGTCCTAAATTCACCTAACTTAAAGGCAGTGGTTTTGGAGACCTATGGTTCTGGAAACGCACCAACGGATGATTGGTTTATATCCGAGCTAAAAAAGGCGATGGATAAAAATATTTTTATTGTTAACGTTACACAATGTTCTGGAGGGAGTGTCTTAATGGGACGTTATGAGACAAGTAAACACCTTCAAAACTTACAAGTGATTAATGGAAAGGATATTACAACAGAGGCCGCAATAGCCAAGTTGATGTATTTGCTTGGAAATAATGTTTCCCCTAAGTTGTTCAAAACCATATATGAAACATCTTTAAGAGGTGAAATGCAATAAAAATAACAGTTGAAATTTCTTTAACTAATATTTTTTTTGTTATT
>CAXAVP010000363.1:0-3249 GCA_963972175.1 uncultured Arenibacter sp. | reverse complement strand
TAAACCTATGAATTTTGAAATTATTTTTCAAAAACACAAAATTTTGGATTGACTCAATAAAAGGTCGTCCAAATTGTTTTTAGACGACCTCTTATTTATATAACACTTCCCTTATCCCAATTCAACACTGAAAAAATAAAAAAAGTAGCTGATTAAAAGTGCAGTAGCATTTACACATTGAACCTAAAGTGCATCACATCTCCATCTTTTACAATGTATTCTTTCCCTTCTACCCGCATCTTACCAGCTTCTTTAACCTTGGCCTCACTGCCAAAGCTTACAAAATCCTCATATGCGATAACTTCAGCCCTAATAAATCCTTTTTCAAAATCGGTATGGATAACACCAGCCGCTTGTGGTGCCGTAGCCCCTACGGGAATAGTCCAAGCACGAACCTCCTTAACACCGGCCGTAAAATAGGTTTCCAAATCCAACAACCTATAGGCGCCCCTTATCAGTTTGGCAGAACCAGGTTCTGTTAACCCCAAGTCTTCTAGAAACATTTGTCGCTCCTCATAACTATCCAACTCCGTAATGTCGGCCTCCGTACCTACGGCCAAATAAATAACCTCGGCATTTTCATTGGCAACCGCCGCTTTTACCTTTTCCACATATTCATTACCAGTAGTTGCGGCATCCTCGTCTACATTACAAACGTACATTACCGGCTTATCGGTTATAAATTGCAAGGGCTTAACATATTCCGCACGATCATCCTTACTTATATCCAAAGCGCGTACCGATGTTCCGGTTTCAAGACCTTCCTTTATCATCAGCAATACAGCTTCCTCTTTTTGGGCTTCTTTATTCCCTGTTTTGGCAGCACGCTTAACTTTATCCAATTTTTTGTCTACCGTTTCCAAATCTTTCAGCTGCAATTCTATATCTATGGTTTCCTTATCCCTTACCGGGTCAACAGAACCGTCTACATGAACAATATTATCATTGTCAAAACAACGAAGCACGTGCAAAATAGCATCGGTTTCCCTAATATTGCCCAAAAACTGGTTTCCCAATCCTTCTCCTTTACTGGCCCCTTTTACCAATCCGGCAATATCCACTATCTCTACCGTTGCGGGCAAAACCCGTTCCGGATTAACAAGTTCTTCCAATTTCTGCAATCTATTATCGGGTACGTTTACCACTCCAATATTGGGCTCTATGGTACAAAACGGGAAATTGGCACTTTGTGCCTTTGCATTGGACAAACAATTAAATAGGGTGGATTTTCCAACGTTGGGCAATCCTACGATACCTGCTTTCATGGTCAAATATAATTATTGGCTGCAGTGTTGAAATAGAAAACCACTATACAGCTTTTTTTAAAACAGCTGCAAAGATACTATTTATGTCCGTTTAAGAACATACATTGACAATCTTAATTATGTAAAAATAAAATACCTAAACTAGAAGGTGAAACACTTAAAACCATTAACATGAAAAAATTCTTCCTTTATACGGCACTTATACTGGGCAGTTTCACCTTGGTATTGGCCCAAAATTCGATAACCGGCAAGGTTACGGATGATAGCGGCTAATCCTTTGTTGGAGTAAACATAGAGGAAAAAGGTACAACCAATGGTACAACGACCCATTTTGATGGGATTTTTTAACTATCGGTCCTAGATAATGCAAATCTTGTATTTAGCTATATTGGGTATGATACCAAGGATCTTAATGTCTCCAGAAAATCCGTTGTCAATATTGCCCTGTCAGAGGGAATGCTGCTGGACGGGGTGTAATTAGTAGGTTCTAGAAGTCCAAAACCTACCTCTACCGATACTGCGGTTCCAGTAGATGTTATAGATGTTTAGGAAGTCTCTAAATAAACTGGGGTTTACCTTCTAAAAGACACAAGAACCAAAATAAAAAAGGCGGCCCAAGAAGGACAGCCTTTTATTTTATATTTTTAAACCCCTTATGTAACAGGGGCCCATTTAAGCTTACAACACTGTAGATTATGGTCCTATCTACAGCTAACAGCAAATTATTACCTAAAGAATTATAAAATTCCTATTCTGGGTGCATAAAACGCTGCTTGCCCAAAAGTTCTTCTTCAGACTCTACGTTATCATCATCGGGAACACAGCAGTCTACCGGACAAACTGCAGCACATTGTGGCTCATCGTGAAAACCTTTACACTCCGTACACTTATCGGGAACAATGTAATAGATCTCATCGCTTACCGGTTCTTGTGACTCATCGGCATCCACTTCCTTACCGTTTGGCAAAACCACGTCTCCTTTTAAAAGGGTTCCGTCACTGTATCGCCAATCATCCGCTCCTTCATAAATTGCAGTGTTTGGACATTCGGGCTCACAAGCTCCACAATTTATGCACTCATCTGTTATTATAATTGCCATATTTTATATTTCTTTTATGCTGATTTAAATTCAGTATCAATACTTTTGCACAAAGGTAAAGCCTAAAAAAATCTTTTACAAATATAATGAGTGACCTTACACAAAGAATTAAAGCATTTGCTAAACTAGGTGATTTCTTTTCAGAATACAGCAAATATGCGAAAAAGAAATCGCACACGGATGAAAATCAGCCTGCGTGGTTCCAAAAATTCGATAAAACACTTAGCCTGGCCAAACATCATAACGGTTGGTTTACACCAGAAAACATTTTATATAGTTTTGATAGATGGGCAGAGCTGCTCTCAGCTACCCAATTAGAGGACTGGTTGTCTTCCTATGAAATAGGCAAAAACACAAGCAAAAAAGTAGCTTTGATCATGGCTGGAAATATTCCTCTTGTGGGTTTCCATGATTTCTTATGCACGGTTATTTCCGGTAATACGGCCTTAATAAAACTCTCATCCAATGATAAGGTTCTGTTACCATTGGTTGCTGAATATATTACAGAAATAGAGCCCTCCTTATCAAACCAAATTTCCTTCATAGAGGGTAAATTGGAAGATTTTGATGTGGTCATAGCCACTGGAAGTGACAATACTTCTCGCTATTTTGAACATTATTTTGGCAAGAAACCAAACATTATTAGAAAAAACAGGAATTCGGCTGCCATTTTAACAGGCCAAGAAACCAAGGAGCAACTAAGCGCTTTGGGAGAGGATATTTTTAGATACTACGGACTTGGCTGCAGAAGTGTGTCCAAAATTTATGTTCCCAAAGGCTATGATTTTGACCTCCTCTTTAATGCCCTCTACCCTTTTAAATATATAATAGAACAACATAAATACGCCAACAATTATGATTACAACAAGGCGGTTTACCTCATGA
>CAXAVP010000362.1:0-3308 GCA_963972175.1 uncultured Arenibacter sp. | reverse complement strand
CACGAGGCGGATGTTAACAGTATTAAGGAACAATTGCGTTTAAAGTAATCGTTCTATCGGTAATTATTAACCCTGGAGTTGGGCCAAAATATTTGCAATACTAGCTTTAGATGCTACGGTGTAAATATTAAAAGTGTCGGTAATCGACCGCCTACTACAAAAAACAATTAAAATTATGCCAAGATCAGTAAATTCAGTTGCTTCAAGAGCCAGAAGAAAAAAGGTAATGAAGCAAGCCAAAGGTTACTTTGGAAGACGTAAAAACGTTTGGACAGTAGCTAAAAATGCGGTTGAAAAAGCAATGTTATATGCTTATAGAGACCGTAGAAACAAGAAGAGAAATTTCCGTTCCTTATGGATTACCCGTATAAATGCAGGTGCCAGATTGCACGGTATGTCCTATTCCCAGTTTATGGGCAAGGTTAAAGCCAATAACATAGAGCTAAACCGAAAGGTATTGGCCGATTTGGCTATGAACCACCCAGATGCTTTTAAGGCTATTGTAGACAAAGTAAAATAAATTAATAAACTTATCTCGCTTATTAAACCTGTTCCTTTTGGAGCAGGTTTTTTTATACCCCTAACTTCCATTCCACAAAAAGGTATTTTACACTTAGAGAATACCCCTATGTCACTTTTATCTTATTGACAGCCGACTTAAATTCTTCCCAATCTATTAGTTCATCACCGGAACTATCATAGCCCTCTATTAACTTGGAGGACACAATACCTCTGATAAATCCACTTATTTCGGCCTTTTTAAGCAATTCTACAATCTCCTTTTTCTTAAGCTTGCCATCACCATCCTTATCAAAAAAGCTATAGGCCGCCTCCGGACTATCAAAATTATTGGTAATCAGTATCTGTATCTTATTCAGTATAGTATCTTTTGTTGCCATAACATCTACTTTTATCTACGTATACCCTAATTTACGCAAAATATAATAGAGTCCCTATACCCCAAAGTAACTCAACACCAAATTCCTGCCGCTGGCATAATTACGATGTTCACACAAATAGATTCCTTGCCATATCCCTAAATTTAATTTGCCATTACTAATGGGAATCATTACCGAAGCCCCCATCAAGGAAGATTTTATATGGGCTGGCATATCGTCCGATCCCTCATAATCATGTAGGTAATAGGGTGCATTCTCCGGAACCATTACATTTAAATGGCTTTCAAAATCATCCCGCACCGTGGGATCCGCATTTTCATTGATGGTTAAACTGGCCGAAGTATGCTTTATAAATACCTGCAGCATCCCACTATTAATTGTACCCAATTGGGACGCACTTGCCACAATTTGATGGGTAATAATATGGAACCCCCTGGGGTAAGGCTCCAGTCGTAATTCATTCTGATAAAACTTCATATGGCACCTAGTCTATAAGGATTTGAATTTCGCAATATATTAATAAATGTGAAACTTTATAAAACAAGACCATTTTTTAAAACAATATCAAATACCTTTGCAGCTTAATTTATTTCAATGGATCTATCAAAAATTAAAATGGTAGTCACCGATATGGATGGCACCTTACTAAATTCCGATCATCAAGTAAGTACTAAATTCTTCCAGTTGTTCCAAGAGTTAAAAAAAAGGGACATAAAGTTCGTTGCGGCAAGTGGAAGACAGTATAACAGTATTGTAGATAAATTGGAAAGCATTAAGGACGATATAATTGTAGTTGCCGAGAATGGGGCCTTTGTAAAAAAGCAGGATATAGAATTACTGGCCACCCCTTTAGATCAAGGGACCATTAAGGAAACCATTAAACTTCTAAAGAAGGTTGAGGGGGTCCACCCTGTGTTATGCGGTAAAAACAATGCCTATATAAACGGTAATTCAGATGTTTTTTTAAACAAGCTAAAAGAATACTACTCCCAGTTCAGCGTCTTAAACGATATCGCTACATTTGATGGTGAAGTCTTAAAAATAGCCATTTACCATTTTGAAAGTTCAGAGAAATACATTTATCCCCTGGTCAAACATTTGGAATCCCAACTAAAGGTAAAGGTTTCCGGTGAAAATTGGTTGGATATTTCCCATATGAATGCCCACAAAGGACATGCCCTACGTCATATTCAGGAAAAATACGGCATTAGCCAACAAGAGACCATGGTTTTTGGAGATTACAACAATGACTTGGAAATGTTGGCCCTTGGTGATTTCAGTTTTGCTATGGAAAATGCCCATCCCAACGTAAAAGAAGTAGCCAACTACCAAACAGAGAGCAATGATAATTTTGGGGTTGAAAAAATCTTGGAAGCAATGCTATCCAACTAATCACTTCTGTTGTCATTATTGATCCGTCCCCATTAATGAGCTAGGTAAACACCCCATTGTTTTCTTAAATGCCACCGTAAAATGTTGGGGATTGGAATAGCCTACCTCATATGCGGCCTGGGCAATGGTATAATTATCTACGAGTATCAAAGTTTTCGCCTTTTCCATTCGCAACTGGGTAATGTACTTAAAAATTGTAGTGCCGTGGACCTTCTTAAAATAGCTTTTTAACTTAGTAGTGTTAAACCCAACAACAGCAGATAATTCCTTAATGGTCAACGGGTTCTTAAGGTGTGTCTCTATGTAGTGTACCAAATTCTGAATAGTTTCGTAATCGGTATCCGATAACATCACTTCCCTGTCGCTCTTAATTAGTGTTTCTTGCCCCAGAAATAAATCGATCAGCAGCAAACGTATTTTGGATTCCAGGTAGTTGGCCTTGGCATTGCTGCTTAAATCACAATTCAAAATTTCTCCGATCATCCATTGCAATCTCATCGCTATGGGTTTGTTTTTTTTTCCAAAAGAATTTGCCGTATTGGGAGAAAACCCAAAACTATTCACATTATAAGCCGTTCCCAACAATTCCTCCAAGAATCCTTCTTGAAGAAATATTTCCAGGGCAACAACATTTTCACCACTAACTTGTAAACCTAGCTGGTCTTCGGACCATGGGAGAATAATATAAGAGCCAGAAGGAATATTCATCTTCAACGAATCCCCATTGCGCATATATTCATACGAACCTTCCAAAACAAAATGAATCCCAAGGCAGGAACCCTGCACTTTGACCTCCTCTAAATAATCACCTTGCAAAGTCAATTTTCGCATCAAAATAAAGGCCTTTTCCATCCTTATTTCTTCTTGCCAACCTGTTGCCCCACCCTTCAATTTATCAGAAACAAATGTACTACTGGACTTTTGTAGAACAATATAGTCGGTCTCACCATCGGTACAACCACAATCCTTGGAACTATTAGGGCTGCCAGACTTTACTTCTTTATTCGTCACTAATAA
>CAXAVP010000361.1:0-3314 GCA_963972175.1 uncultured Arenibacter sp. | reverse complement strand
TCGTTTAATACCGATAGGATAGATCACCTGTATCAGGATCCTCATGAGAAAAATATTCGCTTCAAATTACATTTTGGAGATCTTAGCGATCCCCTTAACCTTACTCGAATTATCCAGGAGGTGCAGCCCGATGAGATCTATAATCTTGGGGCCATGTCTCATGTAAAGGTGAGTTTTGATACTCCGGAGTATACAGGAAATATAGATGGATTAGGAACCTTACGTGTGTTAGAAGCGGTTAGATTATTAGGGCTAACTAAAAAAACTAAGATCTACCAAGCTTCTACTTCAGAATTATATGGAAAGGTGCAGGAAATCCCCCAAACTGAGAATACGCCATTTTATCCAAGAAGTCCATACGGAGTAGCCAAATTATATGCCTATTGGATTACGGTAAACTATCGAGAGGCTTTTGGTATGTATGCCTGTAATGGGATCTTATTTAACCATGAATCTCCGCTAAGGGGAGAAACCTTTGTGAGTAGAAAGATCACCCGTGCAGCCTCCAGAATAGCTTTGGGGATGCAGGATACTTTGTATTTAGGGAATCTGGATGCGAAAAGAGACTGGGGTCATGCAAAAGATTATGTGCAAGCCATGTGGTTAATGCTACAGCAAGACGAGCCGGAAGATTTTGTGATCGCAACAGGTGTTACTACTTCTGTCAGGGATTTTGTAAGTCTTGCTTTTGCGGAGGTGGGAATTAGTTTAAAATATGAAGGCGAACTGGAGAACGAAACAGGAAAGATAGCAACCTGTGCTAATCCTGAATATCAATTGCCTATAGGCAAAGAGGTTATAAAGATCGATCCGAAATATTATCGACCTACAGAGGTGGATATGCTTATTGGGGATGCAACAAAATGCAAAGAGAAATTAAATTGGGAGCCAACACATTCTATAGATGAATTGGTAGCAGATATGATGAGGGCAGACTTAAAATTATTTCAGAAGGAGAAATACTTGAAAGATGGGGGACATGATACTTTAGATTATAATGAATAAAAAATCCAAGGTTTAAAATTCCAAATTCTATCCCGATATTCTATCGGGACAAAATGTGTATCTTTATAAGTCTTAAAAACACTGTTATGGGTACAATGGAAATAAAACAAGAACTGCATAAATTTGTAGATACTGGTGATGACAAATTTGTGAAAATGTTTTACGAAATGGCAAAAGTTTATATGGAACAATTGCAAAAAGATAAAATGATCTTAGATGGGGAGGAAGATATTAAAGCTGGACGGACTTATAGTTTAAAAGAAGCCAAAAAAATGCTTGATAATTGAGTAGGTTGATAAAACCAGTAGACTTAACTTCAAGAGCGATAAAGGATTTAAAAAAAATAAAATCCTTTAATTTGGATTTATACGGAATTGTAAGAGCTCAAGAAATTATAGATGCAATTTTTGAACTGTTGGAAACATTGGAAAACCCCAATTATAATTTTACTGATATAGGAGAAGTAGATAAAGATTTTGATCATTTAAAATACTCCTATAGAAAACTAATTCAGCATCATTGTAAAATCACTTATCGCATTGGGAAAACAAAAATTTATGTAGTCAGGTTTTTTGATACTAGGCAAAACCCAAAAAAGAACAAATAAACTATAAGAATACCCATAACCGGGTTTTTTTGGTTTTCAGGTAAAACCTAATTATTAAATGGAGAAAGATTCTAAAATATATATCGCAGGTCATACGGGAATGGTGGGTTCTGCAATTGTAAGAAAATTAGAGCAGGAAGGCTATTTAAATTTGGTGCTGCGAACCTCCAAGGAACTCGATCTCACTAACCAACATGCTGTAATTAACTTCTTTAAGCAAGAACAACCTGAATATGTTTTCTTAGCTGCTGCGAAGGTTGGAGGGATAGAAGCCAATAATAAATACAGAGCAGAGTTTTTATACGAAAATTTGATGATCCAGAACAATGTGATCCATCAAAGCAATGCGCACGGGGTTAAAAAATTATTGTTTTTGGCATCTTCTTGTATTTATCCAAAACTGGCGCCACAACCAATCAAAGAATCCTATTTACTAACAGGAGAGCTTGAGCCTACCAATGAGCCCTATGCAATTGCAAAAATAGCCGGGGTAAAAATGTGTGAAAACTATAACCGGCAGTATGGCTGTGATTTTATTTCAGTGATGCCTACGAATCTTTATGGACCAAATGATAATTATGATTTAGAAACCGCGCACGTGCTTCCGGCATTACTGCGTAAATTTCATGAAGCAAAGATTTGCTTTAAAAAAACAGGTCACAGTGAGCCTGTCGAACTCTGGGGTACCGGTATTCCTAAACGAGAATTTTTGCATGTAGACGACCTTGCAGAAGCTTGTTTTCATTTAATGAAAACTTACAAGGGAAATATAAGTGTGAACATTGGAACCGGGAAAGATGTCTCGATAAAAGAACTTGCAGAAATGATCCAGAAGATAGTAGGGTTTGAAGGAGAACTAATTTGGAATAAGGATAAGCCAGATGGGACACTTCGTAAATTATTAGATGTTTCTTTAGTTCATAGTTTGGGGTGGAAATATCATATTGAATTAGAAGAGGGAATAAGGGAAGTTTATAGGAACAAATTTGTGAAATGAGCAAAATGTAAATACGATATAAACCTCAATAAAAATATGTGAATAACCTATGACTTATGATAAAAACCCACATTTGACTCAAAATGCCTGAAAAACCATTAATAACAATTATAACGGTCAACCTAAATAATTTGGAAGGTCTTAAAAGGACGATGACCAATATTTTTGAGCAAACCTGGCAGGAATTTGAATATATAGTGATTGACGGGGATTCTACAGATGGGAGTAAAGAGTATGTTGAACAACATAGTGATAGAATAGATTATTGGGTAAGCGAGCAAGATTCCGGTATTTACAATGCGATGAATAAGGGGATTACTAAAGCCACTGGAGAATATGTTGCTTTTATGAATAGTGGAGATTTTTTTCTTTCTTTAAAAACATTGCAATTATGCAACACTATTTTATGTGATTATCATGCAGATGTCTTTTATGGTCAAATTAAATTCGATGATTCTTTGGCCACAAGAACTAAGGTTTATCCATCTAAACTAACGCTGGCTTATTTAAAAAATATGGTGATAAATCATCAGGCGTGTTTTTTTTTATTAGATACATTGTTAGAATTTAATGGTTATGATGAGAAATATAAATTGGCTGCTGATTATCATTACTATCTAAAATCATATGTAAATGGAAAAAAATTCCAGCCAATATTATTTCCTACGGTTAAATATGATGTAACAGGGGTCAGTAGTTTGCAAA
>CAXAVP010000360.1:0-3340 GCA_963972175.1 uncultured Arenibacter sp. | reverse complement strand
CTTTCCATTCTCTTTCTAGGTTGTAATCATCTATTCCTATAAAGCCGTACAGATCACTCCCTACCATAACCGGCAAAGCCAATAAGGACCTCAATTTTATAGCTTTCAATAGTGCTTTGGTGGCCGATTCTTCCATATTGGCCACATGGGCCTCATACTTTTGACCATTCATAAAGCAAACCAGTAAATCAGGGACCTGCGATAGGGGTATGTTCTGAAATTTAGGACTCTCCAGCAAGGAAGTTCTTGCAGCATTTGTCCAAGCCAATTTATGGGAGGCAGTCTGTTCCTTTAAATTGATCTCAAAAAAATAAACGCCATCCACTCCCAGGGTTTCAGATACAATTCGGAAGCATAGTTTTAGCGCTTTTAAGGAGTCTATATTTTTTAACAAGGTAGAGTTGATATCTGAGATAGCCCCAATAATTTGTTTCTGTCGCAAAAGATAATCTTGGTATTCAACTTCTTCCGATATATCTATAGCACTGACAATTTCACAATCCCTACCTTTGTATGTTATTAAATTGGACTTTAACCTTACAGGAAAGACCGTACCATCCTTTTTTTTATGACGAAATATACTTTCTTTGTAAAGTCCATCTCGGGTTGCCATCTCCTGAATGGCTTTTTCCAACTTAGGGACATCCTCCTCTGGCCTAATGTCCTTTAGGTTCATGGATAAAAATTCCTTTTGCGAATAACCGTATTGCCGGATAGCTTCCGTATTTACTTTCAGGAAATTAAGGGTTTCCATATCAAAAATCCACATAGGAAAAGGTCCTAGCTCAAAAATTAGATCTTCGGATTCATTGGGACTCCTGTTGGATTTAAAGTTGTTCATATTATAAAACGATTGCAATCAACTAAGGTGGGGACAATAAATTTAATATAGGAACAAAACGCAGGTAAATGCTAATACTTAAAAAGTTGTCTTAACAATTCTACTAAATACTACAAATAACTAGAAAGGAACATCGGTTCTTAATATACGGAAGCTACAGCCGAACCAATAATCCAATTTTATAATATGTCCCCTACTATGCTAGACAACCAATTAGAATTAAAAATAATCCTTCTTCCAAACAAATATCCAATTGGCAACGCCCATACACTGTTTGGTTAACACTATGCAATATAATAAAAATATGCTTTGCACTTTTAAGTTACCCCTGCAATTCTTTCCAGCCCATTATTGCAGATAGGCCTCGGGCATGGGCCTGATAGGAATGGTAATATATTTCTTTTTTTAGGTCTAGGATTACCGGCCATTGAATTTCGTCTACCCCTTGCCCCAAAACGTTCACGATTGCTGTTTCTACAAACTCGGAACTAATTGCCCCAAGAATCCTTACCTCTTCGGAACTGTCCATACCCGATAGCCCAATATAATATTCCGCTGCTTTCCCCGAAAAGGAACATAGGGGAATATCAAGGGACAAGGAAGGAACTTCCTCTAATTTTTCCACCTTAAAATCCGTTGACTCGGCCATTGAAATACACCCTCTTTTCATGGTATCAAAATTACCTCATTTCTTTCTTTGGAATGCAGTTTTTGCACTAAAAAAAATGTGCTTTTTATTAACCGTTATAGAAGTTGGTTCTCAGTTTTTTAAATAAAAAACCAACAGGTTTAACATCATTTATAAACATCTAAAAGTTAGATTCCCCTTTAATTAGGAAATATTTCTTTGCAGATATGCCTATACTTTGAATCATTGGACAAGCTTGGGTGTCTCAAGAAACAACTTTATTATTAACCACTTTCTATGCACGGGCAGCAACTGAACAAACCCCATCAAGTTTCCTCTAAATTGTTTCCTAATAGATGAAAAGCCACATTTTGAATTAGATTGGCACATGCCTAGCTGCAAATAGTTGAGGTAGTAGCAAGAAGAAGGTACAGGGCCCTTACCAAACAAGGATCCATTCTGTCTTAGCCTACTATATTGACACCCTACAAGGCAGATTTTAGATCTTATATTATTATATGGTTATAGCTCATCAACCGGAAGACGTATCTCAAAAGTCGCCCCCTTACCTAATTCGCCCCTTGCGGTTACCATACCGTTATGATTTTCCACTATGCGCTTTATAATGGCCAGCCCTATTCCCGTACCAGGATATTCTGTCTTACCGTGCAGCCTCTGAAATAATTCAAATATCTTGTCGCTATACTTTTGATCAAATCCAATACCGTTGTCCGAATAAACGATACGACAATATGTCTGGTGAACTCCCTTCTCTTCTTCCTGCATGCCCTTATCCGTTATAAAATCACTCTTTATAGAGATCTCAACGGCTAAGTCCGGCTTTGAAAATTTCAAGGAATTACTTATCAGATTGTAAAACAGTTGTTTCATCTGAAAAGGTATAACATTGAGTACGCAGGACCCATCAAACTCAATAGATGCATTCTTTTGTAGGAGCTCTTCACTAAGGTCTTCTTTCACTTCCTCTATTATGTTGCCCAGAGGGGTATTCTTAAAATCGCCCTCCAAATTGTGCGTCCGGGAATAGGCCAATAAATCATCTATAAGTGACTGCATCCGTTCTGCAGAAAGTTGCATCCGATTAAACAGAAATTTCCCATTTTCGGAAAGGGTATCCATGTCCTTCTCTATTATTCGAGAGGCAAAAGTCTGTATTTTTCTTAGTGGCTCTTGTAGGTCATGGCTAGAAATATAGGCAAAGGATTGCAGTTCCTTGTTCATTTTCTGCAGCTCAATATTCTTTTGCTCCAATTCAATCTTTTTTTCATTTAGGGCATCATCCGCTTCTTTCTTTGTCGTTAAGTCGTGCGTCACCTTAGAAAAACCTATCACTTCATTTAGCTCATTATGTATGGCGGTAATAACCACACTTGCCCAAAACAGACTTTTATCCTTCCTTACCCGCCAGCCCTGATGTACCGCTTTACCTTCTTTTGCGGCCAAGCCCAATAATTTTTGGGGAAGCTCCACCTTTCTATCCTTTTCTGTATAAAAATTGGAAAAACTCTTACCTATTATTTCTTCGGCCTTATACCCTTTTATTTTTTCCGCACCTGTATTCCAATTTTCCACTATACCCTCACGGTTTAAGTATAGAATGGCGTACTCCTGAACTTCTTCTACCATCAGGTGATAACGCTGTTCACTTTTTTTCAGGGATTCATTTAGTTCCACCAGCTGTGCGGTTCGTTCCTTGACCTGCCTTTCCAATTCGTTCCTAAAAACTTTTTGCTCTTGTATGTCGGCACTACTACCAACCCACATTTGTATTTTCCCCTTGTCATCGCGCTGTGCTTGTGCCCTACTTAAGTGCCAACGGTATGTACCGTCGCGTCTACGAAAACGATGCT
>CAXAVP010000359.1:0-3353 GCA_963972175.1 uncultured Arenibacter sp. | reverse complement strand
TTTTCAAGGGTTTTCCATCTATTGCCCTTTTAACTACCTTAGCCCTGTTTTCTACCCAAATCCAATCCCCTTGAAAGTTTTTCATTCTATAACTTAGACGAAACCCATCGGACCCGCCTAAAAAGCAACTTTTCAACTCTTTTTCAAAAGAATTTAAATCCTGTGGAAAAATCATTTTTTTCCATATATCCAACGTAATTTGATCATGGGAATGTGAGGAATACCCTAAGATCTCATACCATTTTTCATTGATAACAATGTTGCCCGATTGTATTTCTAATTCCCATGTTCCGGCCTCTGTGCCTTCAATTATATCTTCCAAGAATTTGTTTTTTTCCTTAATGGAAGAGTTCAATGTTTCCAATTCATACTTTGATCGGCGAAGCTCAAGAAGTTGTTCAACCTGAAAGGACAGGGATTTTAAAGTCTCTTTTTGAATTTCATTAAGATTTCTTGCCTTATAATCTATAACACAGAGCACAGCAAAAGGTACCCCCTCCCTATTTCTAATTGGATAACCTGCATAAAAAACTACACCAGGTTCAGCTTTCACCCAGGGGTTGTTCTCAAATAGTTGATTCTTCTTAGCATTGTTTATAATTAAAAGCTCATCCGATTTATCAATTACATGTTTGCAAAAAGATTCCTCTAAAGGTGTCTCAAAAACTTCTAACCCGTGGTGGGATTTAAAAAGCTGTTTTTTTTCGTCAAAAAACGTAATCAGGGATATTGGGCATTCGCAGTAAGTAGAGGCCAATTTTGTAATTTGATCGTATTCCTCCTCCTCAAGCGAATATAATATGCGATAAGGTTCTGTCAATTTATGAAAGTCCTTTAGCGAAGAATTATTTTTTATTGTGCCTAACATATTATCCTTTCTACTCCTTTTTATTAGCTAATTTGATTTAAGTGGAATACATGTAATATTAAATAGTTAAAAAAACTAGAGTTACATTAATTTTACTCAAAGAATTTATGCCGATCACTATTAGAATTTAACATTACACTACACTGTAGTATTCCACTACATTTAGTATATCCAATTAGTTCTTGAAGAATATTAACTTTAAAAATCATAATTGATTTATACTTTGATCCCGATCAATATTTACAATCTTCTTGTTTAACATTATCTTCAACACTCCTTTTCTATTTAATTGTATGAAAGTATCTCTTTGGCGGTTTATTCATCTTCCTTCAAAAGTACAGTTGACAAACTGTATTGATGCTAGTTTAGACTAAATTATCCCACACCCTTGTATGCTGTTGCAGTGTAAAAAGGTATGGTGTTATAGATCTCTTTATCCAATACTAATCCCAATCTAAATCCAATTTATAAACTCGCCTGACAACTTTGACTGTTGATACATTGTTAGAGTAGCTATTACTTTCATGGATTACTCCCGATCATCATTTCACGACAATAAATTCTGACCTTCTATTAAGCTGATGTTGTTCCTCGGAACATTTCACACCCGTACCACAATCATTGATCAAACCTATTTCACCGAAACCTTTGGCAGAAACCCGGGAAGGGTCAATACCATTTAAGACCAAGTATTTCTTTGTTTCCTGTCCCCTTCTTTTGGAAAGACCAAGGTTGAAACTTTCGCTGGATCTGGAATCCGTATAGGATCTAACCTCTATTTTTAAAGTTGGAAAGGTCTTCATATAGGACACTATTTTATCCAGATTTATTTTCGCTTCATCACTTAACGCCCATTCGCCGTAATCAAAGAGAATAGGATGTAGGTTTAAAAAGCTGATCAAATCTTTACTTTGCGGAGCCAAGAGGGCCTTTTCGGGTTCAAGTGAGATTTCCAAATTATCAATATCCTTATCTTTTCTCATTTCAAAGTCGGCATCATAAACATGATACCACTTCTTATTTACCCTTACTTTATAGTCTCCAGGTTTATAGGGTAGCTCCAGTCTAAAGCCTCCGCTGCTATCAGCAATTCCTGTTGCCATTATTTCATTTTTATGGTTATACACCTTTATCTCCGATCCTTCCAAAGGTTGCCTATCTATCTCATTTCTTACAATACCAGTAATAATTTCTACACATTTAATATCTATAGGTTTTTCCTCTAAAAAGTAATAAATATCATCACTGCCCATACCGCCCTCTCTATTGGAGGTAAAATACCCTGTGTTGGTACTTCCGTCCAAAATCAAGGCAAAATCGTCTGCCGGACTGTTGATGGGTTCCCCTATATTAACTACACAGCTGTTTGGAGCGTCCTCTAATTGGGTTGCAAAAATGTCAAGACCTCCTAGGCCCAGATGTCCGTCCGATGCAAAATATAGCATGTTGGAAGTTGTAACAAAAGGAAATGTCTCACGTCCTTCCGTATTGATATTAGCACCCATATTTACAGGGTCGCCAAAGCTGCCGTCCGAATGAATGTCTACATAAAAAATATCCGAATTACCCAAAGTGCCGGGCATATCTGAGGCAAAATATAACCTTTTACCGTCCACACTAAGCGCCGGGTGTGCTACAGAATAGTCATCATTATTGAATGGAAGCTCCATTACATTTTTCCATTCATCATTTTCCTTAATTGCCTTATAAATTTTAAGTCTATTCATGCCGTGATCCCCTTTTGTGAAGTTACCATTCCTAAAATTATTGCGGGTAAAGTATACTGTCTTGCCATCCTTGGAAAAGACGGTAGACGATTCATGGGCCTTTGTATCAAGTTCTTTTGAAAACTTGGAAGGATTGCCAAATGATAATTTATCAGAAACCGATGCTTCATACAAGCTATGAAAAGGTTTGTTGTTCCATGGATGTATGTTCCGCGAAAAAAGACCTTTGTCCCTAGCCGAAGAAAATATTAATTTCTCCTTAAAGAGTGATGGAGCAAAATCTGACTCCTTAGAGTTTATAGATAATATTTTTATGGAATATCTATTGGAATACTCCTCAATTTGGAACCGATAATTCCTATTTTGATCAAACTTCAAAGCACGTTGATCCAAGGGTTTGGCTTCATAGAACTTGTGCATCCATTTATCAGATGTATCATAGTCTTCTTGTGACTTTAAAGAAAGGGCATATTGAAAAAGGGTTTCTGCTGCCTGGGGCCCACGACCTCCTTGAGCTGATTTTTCGTACCAAAATGAGGCTTCTTTATAGTCCCCTAATTTATAATACGTATTTCCCAATTTTTCAAATATTCCATCCGATTCGTAACCTTGGTCTATTAATTCCTTATACGAAGCAATGGCATCGATAAATGAATAATTTTCAAAATTACGATCGGCTTTTTTAATTTTTTTCTCTTGTGCATTGGTTATATTACATATTAGTAAAAAGCCAAAAACAATCACAGCTATATTTTTCA
>CAXAVP010000358.1:0-3426 GCA_963972175.1 uncultured Arenibacter sp. | reverse complement strand
CTCCATCAAAAAATCTTCTCCTGTAGCTATGGAGTCTTCCCACATTTCAATATTTTTGGTCCTATCCTCTGGATGTACGATCTGCAACCAACTCCCATTCTCTATTTCTTCCAGTGACAATCCGGAATACTCCAATACCGATTTGTTAAAATAATTGAGGTTGCCTTTGGAGTCGGCCAACCAAATAAGCTGCGGAAGGGAATTGGCGAGCAGTCGGAATTTTTTCTCGCTTTCCTCCAACTTTTTTTGCGCCTTTACATGATCCGTGATATCTGTATTGCTCCCAAACCATTTGGCTATCTTCCCCTTTTCGTCATAAACAGGCAACACTCGGGTAAGAAACTGCCTAAAGGTTCTATCTACACCTCGGAGAGGAAATACCATTTCAAATTCCTTGCCTTGTTCCAAGGAGTCCTTCCACTTAGACATCACTTGGGGTAGAATTTTGGGATCTTGGACCGACTGCCAGCCCCAGCCTGCCATTTCTTCTGCAGTTTTCCCTGTATAATCATACCATTTTTTGTTGTACCAGTAGATAGCGCCATCTGCATCTGCCAGCCAAGCAAGGTTGGGTATATTGTCTGCTATGGCCCTAAAATGCATTTCACTTTCCTTTATTCTTTCCCTAGCCACAACTTGGTCTGTAATTTCAATCAAGGTGTTTATAGCCCCGGTAATTTGCCTCTCATTGTCATAAATAAGTTGCGGATAAGGAATAAAATTTGCCCTGCTGCCATCTGGCCGTTCCACTAGCAATTCGGGCTTAATTATTTCCCCTCCATTTAAAGCTATGGCCATAGGGCTTTCTTCCAAGGGCATAGGGTTTCCGTCTGTGGTAAAAATTTTCTTGGAACCGCACCATAAATCCTTTCCTAGCTCAGGGGTACGCCCCCAAAGTTTAACCGCTGCATCATTATAGAGTTGTATACGCCCTTTGGAATCACAGGAATATACCGCTACGGGCAAACCAAAAATAAGCTCTTTGTATTTTTTCTCGCTCTCTTCAATTGTTTTGCGGGCCAATACTTGATCCGTGACTTCCATGCCCAAGGCCATTATTCCTTCAATCTCCCCATTGGAATTCAAGAGAGGTTCACAACTAAAGTTTATATAGGTTGTTTCCAAGTTTCCCTTCCGCATTAATTGAACAGGGAACTCAGAGGTAGTGAAGGTTTTGCCAGTATGATACACATCGTCCAACAACGCCTTTATACCCTGGGCTCTAAGTTCTGGCATAGCCTTTATAATTGATTCACCCAAAACTTCCTCTTCACTTCTCCCCCACATTTCAAGTGCCAATGAATTGGCCATTTCGGTAATGTAGCTAGATCCACGAAAAATAGCTATTGATACTGGAGCCTGGATAATCATAGATCGCAGTCTGCGCTCACTTTCCCTTAATCCACTTTTGGCAACCACTGTCTCCGTGGTTTCCGAACAGCTAACCAATACACCGTTTACATGACCGTCATTATCAAAAGCGGGACTACCGCTAAATGTCCAGTACACCTCCTCCATTCTTCCGTTTCTATATATTGGAACCAACTGGTCTGAAATTGAAACAGCTTGTGACGTATTCAATACCTGGTCTATCATAGGACCAATGACATCCCACAATTCTGGCCATACTTCTTTTCCTTTTTTACCTATGACAGGATATTTCCGCTCATTACCCAGACTTGCCGCCAAGACATCGTTGTAAAAACAAATTAGATCATTGTCCCAAAATAAAATCATAGGTTGGGCTGTGTGCAAAATTATGCCAAGGGTTGTGCGTAAGCTTACCGACCAATTTTGAATGTTTCCCAAAGAGGTATCATCCCAGTCAATAGTTCGTATCAGCTCACTCATTTGCCCCCCGCCACGAAGAAACAATAGATTGTCATTTTTTTGGGTAGTTTTCAATTTTGTTCAATTTAAGGTTGCATCTCAAATTCTTCCCTGTGCGGTCTTTGGGCTCCTTTTGCCTTAATCGTTGAGATAGTCCTATTTATTACTGATTTTAAATCTGAAAAATCGGCCGGCTTACGAATATAGTACTGGGCTCCATTATGGTATAACTGATCCATAACCTCAAGATTGAACGAGGTAGAATAAATGACTACCGGTATATGTCTATATTTTTCACTCTCTTTAATCTCCAATAAACACTCGGCGCCTGATTTACAGGGCATATTCAAATCCAGAAAAATAACATGAGGAAGCCCCCTTTCATTGTTATTCAGGAACTCCATTAGTTCTACCCCATTGTTTACGGTCTTTAAAGAGGCGACTATAGAAAGTTCCTCCAAGGCATCATTGAAAAACATGCAATCATCCTCATCATCATCTGCAAGAAGTATAGTAAAATCCATATGGGTCATATTTATAGGTATTGGGATATTAATTCTCTTTATCGGCTTTAAGCATTAGCGTCCTAAAAATAAACAAAATTTTGGGGCCAAGAGATATGTTATGGGTCAATATGAAGCGGATAAGACTCGAGATGGTTTTTAATAGGATTGGGTACGGTTTGCATACTAATAATTTTAATACACTGACACCTTGCTTAAAAAGCTAAAGACCTTACCTTTATATCCAATTACCAAAAACATGTTCACTACCCTTTTTACACGGGAAATACATGACCACTTAGCGCAACAATTAACTTACTATGAGCAATTCCAAAACCCTAACACCCAAAAGAGTTCTATTTTCGCTATCCATTACCCACTCTGCTGTTACCGCTGGAATTCTATTGTTTATCCTCTTAATTTTTATAACGACCAAAGACCTTGTCCTAGGATTTCCCTACGGCAACAATGCTTTTGTTTACCTGGTCCCAGTCATTGCCATGATTGCTTATTTTGGTAGTAATTATTACTTCCAAAAAAAATTGGCCAATATGATAAAGAGGAATTCTTTAAGTAAAAAGGTGATTCATTACCAACAAACCTGCATGGTACGTTATGCCATATTGGATGTGGCTACAGTTTTTAGCGCCATAGCCTTTATGTTGAGCAGGAATGTATTTTATTTAGTAATTTCCTTACTTTTACTCCTATATCTTATAAAACTAAGGCCTACGAAAGGGAAATTGGTAGAAGATCTAGTGTTGAGCAAGGAAGATAGGCTACAATTTGAAAATGAGGATCGTCCTTTGTAGGAATTATAAATTATTTTATGCCTATTGTCATATTACAGTTACCAACTATTAAACCATATAAAACCAACTTTATGAAAAGCCTTGGACTACCATTAATTTTTTCTTTATTCACGCTCTTGACCATGAACGATACCATTGCCCAGGATTGGCCCAATCTGAAGCACTTTTCCGAAGACAACCAAAAAATAAGTGAGCCCCTGGCCAATGAAGACCGAGTGGTATTCATGGGAAACTCCATAACTATTGGCTGGATAAATACCAGGCCCAACTTCTTTAAGGGA
>CAXAVP010000357.1:0-3475 GCA_963972175.1 uncultured Arenibacter sp. | reverse complement strand
CTATATGTGATAGTGTAAAGGCCTCGTCCAACGGCTCTTTTATGGTTGGGTAGGTATCGTATCCATTGGTAATGACCTTTATGGGATTCTTGGTTATGGCAGCAAACTCGTTTTTGGTAGTATTGCTGGTCACAATAATTTTGTCGGCCTCGTTTAGGACCGACTGTTCCAAGTGTTTATGTCTTCGCTGTGCGTAAGGGGTGAGCTTTAATTTTTTATGATATCCTATTGAGGTCCAGGGATCTCTAAAATCGGCCACCCAGTTAATTTTTGATTGCCTTTTTAACTCGCGTCCAATGAGGTGAACACTGTGGGGGGGGCCAGTGGTTATAACAGTTCCTATAGCCTCCTTCTCCAAAATATCACTCAAGAAGCTTACCGATGGCCCTACCCAAAACTTTCTTGCATCGGGAATAAAAAGATTACCACGTATCCACAATAGCAGCTTTTCCAAAAACGACTGATTCTTGGAGCTTATGATACCCGCACTGATCTGCTTTGTCTTTTTTTTGGAAAAAATACCGGCCAAGGCATAGGGTTCAAAAATCTTTCTCCTGTATACCCTAATGTCTTTTGGTATCTCGTTCAAAAAAGAGGCATCTGTAATGGGGTAATTGGGATTTTCAGGAGTATATACTACTGGATCAATATCAAAATCCCTAAGGTATTTTACAAACTTCAACCATCGCTGTACACCTGGTCCCCCTGCCGGTGGCCAATAATACGTGATGATGAGCACTTTTTGCATTAAGCCGTAGTATTTTTTCTTGACTTCATAATGGTATGCGCTATTCCATACAACAGTACCAAGATCAACAAAATGGAACTGGCCATCGTTATTTTGCCTCCTACGTCTACAAGGGTAGGTTGAAACTTGAATTCTATTTTGTGATTTCCTGCCGGAACTTCCAAAGCCCTTAAAACATAGTTTACCTCAAAATGTGGTACCAATTTCTCGTCAATATACGCGTTCCAACCATTGGGATAATACATCTCGGAAAATACAGCTACCCCCTCATGGCTATTGTAGGATTGATAGGTTAAATGGTTGGGCTCATACTGAGTTAGTTCAATAACTGCCGTGGAATCGGTCTCAAAATTTAATTGATCCTTGCCAGGGAAAACAGACTTATTAACCACGGCCTTATTTTTTACGTCCAAGTTGCCCAAGGCCATAATTTCTTCATTGGCATTATTCACTGGAATCAGTTCATTTATAAACCAAGCATTTCCGTTGGCATCAGGGTTTACTGCGGGGTAGGTTTTACCCTCCTCATCCTGTTGGATCACATATTTTACATTGAGCATACTTAATACTGCTACATTGTTCTTGGCAATATGAAAATCGTACAGGTCTTGTATGCCCGCTGGTTTTGCCGCATGGTATCCCCAAATGGAATGATGAAAATAGGGAGTTCTACCGCTTCCTCCTATTTCCGAGGGGTTAAAAACCCTAAAAATGGTGGTATCTTGGGCAATTTGCTTATCCACATCGGTTTCTTGGAAGGGTTCCAACATTCTTCGCTGGGCAACAAAATCGTCCTCATTGACATAGCGCTTGGCTACCCCTACCAAATCAAACAACAGTAAAACCCCCAATAACAGGACTACCAAATTCTGTTTTAATTTATCCTTGATAAAAAACCATATTACCAAGGCGGTCAAACCAATATAGACCATAGTTCTAATGAGGTCCGAATTGTATACTGCCTTACGGTCTGCCACTATAAGGGATACGATATCATCGCCATAATACTGCCTATAGGTTTCATCATTCTGGCCTACAAAATCGAAAAATCCTTTTATCAAAAAAAGTAGCACACCAATACCCAAGGTGATAAAAACAGTAATCTTTAAATCCTTTAGTTTCTTTGCGCTGTCGTTCTTTTTATTAAAGAGTTCCACAAGAGCCAAAATGGCCAAAACGGGAACACAGAGTTCCAGGATTACCTGTATGGACGAAACTGCCCTGAATTTGTTGTAGAGGGGAAAATAATCTATCATAAAATTGGTAAGCAGACCAAAATTCTTTCCCCATGAAAGTAGAAGGGCCATTATACTTCCACCCAATAGCCACCACTTCACTTTTCCCTTTACCAAAAAGAGCCCTAAGACAAAAAGAAAAAATACAACTGCCCCAATATAGGCCGGAGCGGCAACAATAGGTTGATCTCCCCAATACAAAGGCAAACTACTGGTAAACTCCAAAGCCTTGGTCCTAGAAATACCATTTTCGGTCAAAAAAGTATAGGTCTTGGAATTGGCACCTAAATCTTCGCCTCCAGAGCCGCCAAAAAGCCTGGGTACAAACAAGTTTAGAGATTCTATTATGCCATAACTAAATTGGGTTATGTATTCCCTGTCCAAACCACTTCCTTTCTCCAGGGCATTGCCATTGGGGTCTATACTAAGTTCAGATTTTCCCCTGGTACTCCAATCCGCATATTCCTTGGTTGCCATCAGGCTAGTGGCATTCGCAGCTATCCCAAGAAGGACGGCCAGTACCAGTATCCCTACAGAAATACCAAAATGCTTCAGCTTTTTTGTCTTTATGGCATCTACCAAATACACGCCACCAAGGATAAGTACCAACAACATAAAATAGTAAGTCATTTGGTAGTGGTTGGCACCAACTTCCAAGGCCATGGCTATGGCGGAAAGCAGAAACCCCCATAGATACTTTTTTCTAAATACCAGTATTATTCCTCCCAAAAGCATGGGCATATACCCAATGGCATGGGCTTTGGCATTATGTCCCACTCCCAAAATAATGATCATATAGGTAGAAAATCCAAAGGCCAAAGCCCCTAGAACCGCGAGTTTATAATCTACCTTAAGACAACAGAGCAAAATGTAAAATCCAATGAGATAAATAAATAGTTAATCGGCCGGCCTAGGCAAAAACCTGATTAACCTGTCCAATTTTTTTACGTAGTCATGTGGATAATAGGCCCCCAATTGGTAGGTTGGCATCCCCCCAAAAGCACTGTTGGTCCAATATGGCTCCTCTCCCGTCTTTTTTCTAAAATCGTTTTGTTCCTTGGCCATTCCCGTAAACTGGACAATATCGGACTGTTGTATTACCTTCCCTTGCAGTACGGGGTGGAAATAGGTCAGGGCGACTAAAATAAAAAATGCAGTTACAAAAAAATGGATAAAAAAGGCTCTTAGACCGTTTCTCATGTTTGGCTATGGTAAATGGTTATTCAATTTCCTCGAAATCTATGTATTCCCCTACCGTATTGGAGGAACTGGTTTTTTTCTTTGTCTTCTTTTCTATAATAACATCCCCTACCTGCTCTTCGGCTGCACGGTTCTGATCGGCGAAACCCTCAAACTTTTCCTTAAAGTGTTCCTCGGTCTTTTTGGCCGCATATCTGAACAATCTAGGTGCAAACCACTTTGCAAGTAACTTAAGGGCATAGTATACTAAGAGTACAATTAGTATCGTTTTTAAAAAACCCATAATTAGTTG
>CAXAVP010000356.1:0-3582 GCA_963972175.1 uncultured Arenibacter sp. | reverse complement strand
ATGTTGATCTTCAGCGAAAGTTATCCCTCAAGCTTAACAAGGAACACATTGATAAGGTGCTTAAGCGTCTATTTGGGAACACAAATACCCATTATAAAGTCAAAGGTATTCAAGTTGTTTTATGGAAGAGTGAAAAGGAAAAACTAACGAAAGTACCTATTTCCAAGCAAATTTCTATTGAACCAGAATCACTTCAAACTATAGTCTCTGGGACGATAACGGATGAGGACGGTACTCCTTTGCCAGGAGCCAATATCCTTGAAAAAGGTACAGCAAATGGAACTCAGGCCGATTTTGATGGAAATTTTTCCATTTCTGTCGAAGATGAAAATGCTGTTTTTGTGATATCCTATCTGGGTTTTGCAACAAAAGAAGTGCCGCTTAATGGAAAATCTAATATTACTATTGTATTAGAAGAAACTGCCGCCGGATTGGATGAGGTGGTTGTAGTAGGTTATGGAACGCAAAAAAAGGTAAATCTAACCGGAGCAATAACTTCTATAAAAACTGAAGAACTAAATGAAATACCAACGAATAATCTATCAAATACCTTGGCTGGGCGTGCTCCAGGAGTAAACATAACAAATTCTTCGGGTTTATCGGGGGCCTCTTCAAGCATAAGAATTAGAGGAAGTTTTGGAGAACCGTTATACGTAATTGACGGTATCGTAAGGGACAAAGAAGCATTTGACGCGCTCAATGCCAATGAAGTTGATCAATTGAGCTTCTTAAAGGATGCTGCCACCGCATCAATTTATGGTTCTAGGGCGGGTAACGGAGTTATACTCGTTACAACCAAAAAGGGAGTAGAGCAAAAACCTGTTTTTAATTTTCAGACTTCTTATTCGTACTCACTGCCTACCCAAACCCTTCTTTCCGATTTGACTACGGCAACAGATGAGCTCATATATCAGAACCGGGTAGCTGAATTTAATGGAACAACTCCGCCCAATGGTCCTGTGGAGTTTGAATATTTTGAGAATAGAAGTTATAATGTTAACGATTTTATTTGGCGCAACCCCTCTAGTCGTGATTATTCCTTAAGTGTTGCAGGAGGGGGTAAGGCAGTTACCTATTATACCCTCGCCAGCTATCGAGGTGAAGATGGTTCCTTCAAAGGTTTGGATTATAATAAGTTTAATCTTAGATCAAATGTTTCTGCCGAACTTTCAAAAAGCATAACCTTAGACTTGAATGTTGCAGCCAGCCAACAAAATCACGATAGGTTTTACTGGCCATTTTCGCCAGATGACGACTATGATGTTTCTGACCTGTATCGCGTTACTTTTAACTGGCCTAAGACTTACCCATTTTATACAGAGGCCGATGGAACACCTAGTAATCAAATTACAGATTATCCTGTGCAAACTCCCATGGGAAGTTGGCTCGCATGGAGTGTTATTGACCAAATAGTGGGTAATAGATATATAAAAACTAGGAAAAGGCAACTTAGTTCTATTGCATCTTTAGATATTGATCTGGGTCAATTTATACCTGGGCTCTCAACCAAGTTCGTAGGAAGTTATTTGGCAGAAGACTATATGCGGAAGCATTTTTTAACATTTCAGAATAATTACGTTTTTAATCAAGCCGATCCTGATGGAAACAGATTTATTCCTGGGGCACCTGATCCAAACAAGACCAATACCTTTACATTTAGCCAAAACCAAGAATTTTTGAGCTATAACATAAATACCTCTTGGGAATATCAGGCGGATTGGTTTATAAACTATCAAAATACATTTGGAGATCATAGTGTTAATAGTATGGTTGTTTTTGAACAGGCGGAAAATGGTCTATATGGGGCTTATGCAAAAGCAGAGGATCCGGTAACAAATTATGATCAAGACTTTGTTTATTCTACCGATGCAGAAAGGCGATATGGAAGTGGATACGAGGAGATAGGGGCTAGACAGTCTATTATAGGCCGTGTTAATTATGATTTCAAAGAAAAATACATCGCTGAATTTTCATTTCGATATGATGGGAATACCTTGTTCCCTAAAAATGGACGTTGGGGATTTTTCCCGTCTGTGTCAGCTGCCTGGAGAATATCTGAGGAGTCCTTTTTGTCGGATATCGATTGGTTGAACGAACTTAAATTAAGGGCTTCTTATGGAACAACAGGGAATGATTTGGACGTGAACAACAATCGGATCTCCCCATTTTCTTTTGTAAATACCTATAGTAACAACGGTAGTTATATTTTTGGCAATAATCTCTATCGTGGTATAGGACCTGGGGCTACCCCGAATCCAAACCTGACTTGGGCGACATCAACAACCTATAATACTGGTATCGATTTTGAAACGCTCAACAGAAAGCTTGTAGGTACATTGGATATATTCTACAAAAAGGAGGTAGATATTTTAGGATCCAGATTAGTTACACTACCCGATAATTATGGCCAATCTTTGGCTCCTGAAAATTATGCGGAAAGATCATGGAGGGGCGGTGAACTATCAGTAATGTGGCGCGATTTCTCAGAAGATGGTAAATTTAAGTATTCCATTTACGGAAATATAGGATATGCAAAAGATCAGTGGGACAAAATAGACCAGGATCCAATTTTTGAACCTGGTGGGCTTAGAGAATCGGAGACCAAAATAGGACAACCTATAAACCGGATTTTTGGATTGAATTCATTGGGGATCATTCGAACTCAAGAGCAATTGGATGAGCTTTTGGCTCAAGGGTTTACGCAATTTGGTAGAACACCTTATTTAGGGGGACTTTATTTTGAGGATATTAGGGGAGATGGCTATGCGCCCGGTCCGGATGGTAAGATTGACGGGAATGATTTTCAGTTGCTTTCTGAAAATACAGTCCCTAGGGTCAATTATGGATTTGGATTTAACCTTGGCTGGGGCAACCTTACAATGGATGCCCATTTTCAAGGTGTTAGCAACTATGATCGCATTATAAGCAACCAAGAAGGTGCAGGTATGAGACAGCATGGAGGAACAGTGCGTCCGTATTATCCAATATGGGCAAGTGATGTGTGGACTCCAGATAATCCTGATGCCAAATATCCTCGTGTTGTTGGCCGAAATTGGTATGAATCGGGAACTGGAGCAACCTCTTTTTGGATTCATAACGGCGCCTATGTCCGGCTAAAGAATCTGAATATTGGCTATAGTTTACCGAAAGAAGTTTTAGATAATATTGGGGTGTCCAGTGTGCAAATCTTTCTCAATGGAACTAATCTGTTCGCTATTTCGGATGTTACAGAGTTTCATGATCCGGAACAGAAAAATTACGACTCTTATCCTGTGATGAAATCCTACTCAGTTGGAATGAACTTTAAATTTTAATCTATCGAAATGAAAAAACTAATATATATATTCGGACTTTATATTTTTTTGACGAGTTGCTCAGATGTTCTAGATATTGAGGATATCAACAACTATAGCCCAGAGGCAGTTTGGGATGACGAAAATCTTGCCAATGCCTATATGGTCAATTTATATCCCATGTTTGGCAATTGGAATAGTGGAGCTGATAAATTAAGCCAGCAATTAGCGGGTATAGAATGGTACTCAGATAGAATTACAATCTCGAATGGAAATTTTAAAAGCTGGA
>CAXAVP010000355.1:0-3604 GCA_963972175.1 uncultured Arenibacter sp. | reverse complement strand
GTACGTATTCTTCCTTGTTCATCGGTTGGAGTGTTTTCCACATATAAACGGTCCTGGAACAGGCGTTGGATCTGTTCTATACAGCCTTCATGTATCCCCTTCTCTTTCATCACCTTGTACAACAAGGATATATAAAGTGGAATAACCGGTATGGCAGAACTGGCTTGGGTAACCAAGGCCTTGTTTACCGATACGTAGGCCTTGCCATCCAAAGTCTTTAAACTGTCAGAAATGGTAAAGGCAGTAGCCTCCAAGTGATCTTTGGCACGACCTATGGTACCTTTTCTATAAACCGCCTCAGTAAGAGAGGGCCCAATATAAGAGTAAGCAATGGTCGTGAACCCATCGGCGAGAAGACCTTCTTTCTGCAACTGGTCTATCCACATTTTCCAATCTTCACCCCCCATTACGGCCACAGTATTTTCAATATCATCACCTTGTGCCGGTTCTATAGATACATTGGAAACCTTGCCTGTATGAAAATCCACTGTTTTATTCTCAAATTTACCCCCAATCGGTTTTAAAACGGATTTATAACGGACTCCAGTATCGGGATGAGTCCTTACCGGAGAGGCCAAACTATATATAAGCATGTCTATCTGACCCAAATCGCCCTTGATCAAATCCAGGGTCTTCTGCTTTGTTTCATTGGAAAAAGCATCTCCATTTATACTTTTCGCATACAATCCTTCCTTATGCGCTTCCTTTTCAAATGCAGCCGTATTATACCATCCCGGGGACGCAGGCCTCCCCTCGGAGGGCGCCTTTTCAAAATATACCCCAATAGTAGCCGCTCCAGAACCAAAGGCACTGGTAACCCTTGAAGCCAATCCAAATCCTGTGGAAGCACCAATAACCAACACTTTTTTTGCTCCGTCAATGGATCCCTTAGATTTAACATATTCTATTTGGTCCATAACGTTCTGTTCACACCCTTTAGGGTGAGCGGTTAGGCATATAAATCCACGTGTTCTTGGTTCTATTTTCATTGTAAAATTATTTTATGGCACTGCCCCAATACAACAATGGATAGCAGTACTTATTATTTATTTTTTTCCGAATTATCGAAGATATGTAAAAGATTCAAAAGACCAGTTGGTAGTGGAAAAAATTACGGTTTCGGATTCCAAATTCAGTCTTTTTTTCAAAAAAAGCTATGTCCAATGCGCCCGTCCTGCCACTATATAAGAATGATGTAATACTTTTTAGCTCCCCTTGGGCAATTGCTCCATAAGAAAACGCTTTACATTCTCCCCCATGATAGCCCGTATCTCCTGCTCTGTAAATCCTTCGTTTATCAATTCCTGCACTATATACGGCAAACCGGTAACATCTATGGGCGTAGTGGCCGCACCATCAAAATCCGATCCCAAGGCCACATGTTCTACCCCTACCAGATCCTTCACATACTTCATGGCCTCCACAATATGCCTGACCTCTCCCTTTATTGCTCCTTTAAAAAAACCTATACCTATGAGTCCGCCCGATTTAGCAATTCTCTTTATATGCCGATCCGATAGATTCCGGGGGCTATCCTTAGTACCTTTTACCCCTGTATGGGAGACCACCACAGGCCTGGTGGACCTATCTAACACCTCATCGATCATCTTGGGAGACGCATGTGCCAAATCTATAATCATCCCCATCCTATTCATCCCATCTATTACCTTCCTCCCAAAATTTGTTAGGCCTTCACCTGAGATTCCATGGGCCGATCCCCCCAACTCATTATCAAAAAAATGGGTAGGGGCCATCATCCTCACTCCTTCATCGTATAAATTTTTCAGATTTTCCAAATTGCCCTCCAAGCAATGCGCCCCTTCCACTCCCAGAAAACCACCTATAACGGTAGAGTCGTTCTGCTTTAAACGAATGAGTTCCTGCAAATCTTCCTGCGACCTTAGCAGTATAAATTTCCCATCTAACTTCTTGGTGTACCGCTGTAAATCCGTGGCCTGATCTACAGCCCGCTTGTACAAGCTAAACCACTTGTCCGGAGATCTGCCCTGGGCTATATTCAATAAGGTAATTTTGTCCGGAGCATCCGCACTATTGCGTTTAAAGTTTTGCCCCTTAGGTGATTTGGTAACAATAGTAAACGCCTGCAAGCTCATATTGGCCTCCTGCATACGGGGAAAATCCAAATGGGCATAATCTAGCCGTTGAGACAAATCCCTATCCCACAACAAGGCATCGCAGTGTAAATCCGCTATAAAATTCAAAGACCGATACAGTTCCATTGCCTTGGTCCCCAATATCCTTGGGTCCTTATATTCTACCAGGTTCATCTGCTTATCCAATATAGGCGATACTGTAAATGTTGCTACTACGTATAGTATGAGCACAATGGCCAAGCTGTACCTTAGGATTTTTTTCATCGAATAGTCATGTATTGATTCACTAGCTACAACAACAGGATTGCTACAGGGGACTTTCAATATTATGCAACACTGTTATACAGCCAAAAAATTTTAAAAGCAAAACAGGGCAAGGATCAAAAGGGTCCGATCAAAATCCCTGATTATCAACAAAACAAATATGAAATTAAAACGTTATAAAAGCAAATTGACTTTAGACATACACCTACTAATCTCTGAACTCATGAAAAAAACAGGCATATTTATAGCAATTTTACTTGGTCTTTTCACGTTAAATGGTTGTACAAACGATGAAAATGATGAGAAAATTGACATCCTAACCCCAAACGACGATACCGAAACATCACAAAATATTGTAAAAAAGGATACGCTGCTATAGCAGAAAACGTTCTTTTTACAGACTTTTTTCAGTCAAGGCCTTTGCCTTGGTTTAGAGCACTGCTTTTTGCGCAGCTATTAAGCAGATACCAATTGTTCCTTTATTTAAAGATAATAACAAAAGTAGTCCCTTTATTTACTTCACTATCTACCGAAATGGTACCGCCAAGGCTCCTAACGTGGTTATTTACCAAATAAAGCCCCACGCCTTTACTATCCCCGTGTTGATGAAACTTTTGGTTCAGGCCAAAAATCTTGTCCCCTATTTTCTCCATGTCCAAGCCAATACCATTGTCTGTATACACTAATTTCTTCCGCCCATTTTCTATTGTAGTGCGTATCTTAATATGGGGAGGTACATTGGGCTTGGCATACTTTATGGAATTGGTTAAAAGGTTTAAGAAAATACTATCCATATAGTTTTCACAATGGGTCACCGTCCCCAATTCTGAAAAATCTACATCAAAGGTGACCTTGGCATTTTCCAATAGAGAGTTAATAGAACGTCTTACATGATGGAACACCTTCTCAAAATCAACCTCCTCCAATTTCACCTCTATAGCTTCTTTACTACTTAAAAGGTCTACATATTTATCCAGTGAATTATGCAGCCCTTCCGTGGCCATTTTCATATACCTCAATGTCTCTAATATTTCAGCATCCTCTATCTTACTTAAATCCAAGAAGCTAAAAATGGACAGAAGGTTATTTACCGGAGACCTTAGATCATGTGAGGTAGTGTAGTTTAAATTTTTAAGATCCTGATTTATCTTTACCAAACTCTGGAGGTGGTCAATCCGTTCCTCGTCCAACCTTTTCTTATGGGTAATATTTTTTGCAATGGCATA
>CAXAVP010000354.1:0-3668 GCA_963972175.1 uncultured Arenibacter sp. | reverse complement strand
TTGGATTTGTCCTTTTTCATAGTTTATGGACCAAAGATCATCATTAGTAATATAGTAAAGGTGCTTTTACCATTCTTATACTAACTTATTAAATAAAATAATGGGGTTTAAGTATTTTTTGGAAATATATACTACTACGGATGGGGAGAAAAATAGTGCGACCCTATGGGCAGCCTGTTGTTAATACCTATAGGGGAGTATATGGGAATTGGGGCAACAAAAGGCGTTTTAGAGTCTTTTAGTTTTATTAAAATGGCCTATTCTTGCAATTGGAATGCAGCTGTGGGAATTATAAATATATTTGCTGGGAATAAGAGGGTAATGTTGCTGATGTGGGATAATTGAAGAAAGGCAATTCAAAGAATTAAAGAACTAAAGGAGTATAGATATGGCATCAGGATTTTTTGCGTTATTGGACGACATCGCCAGTTTGATGGATGACGTAGGGGCAATGACCAAAATAGCAGGAAAGAAGACAGCTGGTATATTGGGTGATGATTTGGCGGTAAACGCAGAAAAAGCATCCGGTTTTGTATCATCAAGGGAAATTCCAGTACTGTGGGCCATTACTAAAGGGTCCTTGTTAAACAAGTTGATTATCCTACCAGTTGCATTTCTGCTGAGTGCTTTTTTGCCCTTGGCCATCACCATAATCTTGTTGCTGGGCGGACTTTACCTGGCCTATGAAGGTGCGGAGAAAATTTATCATTTTTTAGCCCCCAAACATAAACCACAAACAGGAAAGGTAAAGACCAACCTGGGAAAGCAGGAAATCTTATTATTGGAAAAAGAAAAAATTAAGTCGGCCATAGTTACCGATTTCATCCTTTCTGTAGAAATAGTGATCATAGCACTGGGAACGGTGGTAGAACAGTCAATTGGGACCCAGATTTTAGTGGTCACCATAATAGCGCTTGTGGCAACGGTAGGGGTCTATGGCATTGTAGCCTTGATTGTAAGGATGGATGATTTGGGCCTAAGACTTATTGAATGGAATGGAAAGAAGGACAGCATATCTGATAGTATAGGAAGGTTTCTTGTTGCCGCCCTGCCTGTAGTGGTTAAGAGTTTATCGGTCATTGGGACCATTGCCTTGGTTTTGGTAGCAGGTGGAATTTTTGTACACAATCTGGATTTTCTTCATCATTGGCTAGAGGCATTGCCGGCCATAGTGGGAGAGTTTTTGGTAGGGTTGCTCATTGGTTTCCTATGTTTGGTAGTGGTTATGGTAACAAAAAAAATCTGGAAAGCTTTTGGGCCAGAATGAAAAGGTTTAAAAAATGCTGAATAGATAGGAATAATAGGAGGCCTAAAAAGATTAGGAGTAATTTGGAGCTAATGTAATCTGGGGGATATAGGCTTGGAATTTGCTAAGTTTCCATTTGGCCACTTGCCTATTTGGTGGATGCACGTTTTACAAGTGCGGTATCCAGTACAATTTCTTTATGTGTTATGCCCTTGTTTTTTTTCTTTTGTTGAATTTCCTTGTAGAGTTGCTTAAAGGCGGTTTTTCCCATTTCGTACCCCGGTTGGTCTATAGTGGTCAGGGAAGGGGAGATTACCGAGGACATAAACCAATTACTGAACCCTACAATGGAAATGTCTTCTGGAATCTTAACACCTTGTTCGTTGAATTCGGTAATGGCCCCTATGGCAACAAGGTCGGTGTTGATAAAGATACCGTCCACATCGTCGTGATCCATTAATAGTTGTTTTGCGTATTCACGGCCTTCTTCAAAACTTCTGTCGCCACCTTGGAAAACACCAACATATTCCACACCAGCTGTTTTGCTCTTAGTAAGGAACCCGCACAGGTTACCATTTTAAAAAAGGCAGAAGAAGCTTTTAATTTAGGATGCACTTTAAGTATAGATGTAAATTATGCCAGTAAACTCCGGGAGAGTCAGGAGAGGGCACTTCAGGTTATTAAGGCCTATTGTAAATTTAACCCTTTGGTAAAGATTAGTGAGGACTATATGCAACGCTTGTTCGGACAAAGCTTGTCCCATGATGAGATATTTAATTTTTTTCATGCAGAAGGGGTGGAAACCGTATGTTTAACCCTTGGTGGTGAAGGGGTAAAGCTATCCCAATACGGACAGGGCATTATTAATTTACCGGCCCTTAGGCTGAATAAAATACAGGATGCTACGGGGGCGGGAGATGCTTTTTGGTCAGGGTTCTTGTTTGCTTATATAAACGAAAAATCTATGGAGCAATGTTTGGAAGTGGGATTGAACCTAGCAGCTTTAAAACTGCAATATGTGGGGAACTTTCCTGATAATTTGGATCTGTTGTCCCAGATCTTATAGAAGCGTATTGCCCACAACACAGAGAATATAGTTAACGGCATATTTTTATGTTTGATAATAAAAATAGTTTGTATTCCAAAAGCGGAGATCAACCTAGGAACGGGGTGATGCTAAACGCTTATCCGGACAGTATTGGGCAGCAATTGGGTGATTTGGTTGGCATGTTAAAAATGCCCCAGTTTAAGAATGTGTTTTCACAATTTTATATACTGCCCACTTTTTTTAATAGTGACCTGGACCGGGGCTTCTCCATTATAGACTATAACCTAAATCATGATATGGTGAGCGAAGCGGATATAAAGGCACTATCCTATATGAACATTCAATTGAAGTTCGATATTATTCTAAATCATTTGTCCGTTGCCTCGCCACAGTTTCAGGATTTGTTGGATAGTGGCAGCAAATTATCAGATAAACGCAAGCTTTATTAGTGCCTTGGGTGAAAGTGCAGAATAACTGTTGTTGGCATTGGTCATACAGACATTTATGCCAGGGATACCACAAGTATGGTACTTAGATATATTTGCCGGAAAGAACAACTATCGGGCTGCTGATAGTGCGGGAAGAGGTGGACATGAGGAAATAAATAGGTCAAACATAAGCCTACATGAGGTTAAAAAATGGATTGGATATGGAGGTAGTGCTTCAACAACTATCAATAATGCGGTTGCGAAATACATCCAAGGCATTTATGGGTAGTTTAAAGATCAATGAAACCTCCGATGGTAAATTGGATTTACTGTGGACTTACCAAAACACGAGTGCACAACTTAGGGCCGATTTAGAAACTTTGGTCTTTACTATTGCTTCTAAGGAAGGGGAAGAAGTAGAAAGAATGACATTTCATCAGAGGTAAAGTATGGGAGGCATACAGCCTTAATTGAGAGTTATCTGATTATGCATCATTAATAAGACCTTCTGGAGGTCTTTTTTTTTTGATATCTATTTACCAGGGGTGGATTGAAGAATAAAGTATAGCCTGATTTACGTGAAAGTCCTGTCCTAGTGGTGCTGGAGATTAAGAATATTTAAAGGCCGTTATCCGTGCTGAAATTTTTTGTTGCAATAGGGAGGAATATTTTTCGCATTTTAATTGTGCAGTAATTAATGATAATTGTATATTTGCAGCCGCTAAGGATAAAAACTTATCAAAAATTAGTGAATGGTCGCGTAGCTCAGCTGGATAGAGCATCTGCCTTCTAAGCAGACGGTCAAAGGTTCGAATCCTTTCGCGATCACGACACTCTGAGAACCACGCCAATTGGCGTGGTTTTTTTATTTACGAAGAAGCCAAACTTGTTTGGGATCAAGTCCAAAATCTGGGTTTTTACCATTTTAGGAATATAATTTAATCAG
>CAXAVP010000353.1:0-3677 GCA_963972175.1 uncultured Arenibacter sp. | reverse complement strand
ACCAAATCCGAACAATAAGGAAAAGTGATGTACCTCCCTAGGTTCTGCAGATTCGATGATCATGCTCATTTTGGAACGTTTCCCTAGTCTTTGGAGTCCACTGTTTACAAATGAACAGGCCAATAAGGCAGGTATAGGTGCTTTTTCCTTGCTTACATTCCTATCCGAAAGGATTATAATGTTGGCTCCCTCGTCAATAGCTTGCTCTGCTTGGTCCAAAAGGGACTGTAAAGCATCTTCCAAGCCATTATGTCCTTTTTCAATATCATAAAGCATTGAAATGGATACCACCTTGTAATCTGGACTGGCGTCATAGTTCTTTATCTTATCCAAATCCTCTTTGGAAATAACAGGATTTTGGATTTTTAATTTTCTACAGTGTAGTTCTGAAAATTCAAAAATATTATGGTCACTTCCCAATGTAAGGCTGATGTCCGTAATAAGTTCTTCCCTAATACCGTCCAATGGTGGGTTGGTAACCTGGGCAAACAATTGCTTAAAGTAATTGTAGATCAATTGGGGGCGCTCGGACAATATGGCTATGGGTGTATCAGAACCCATAGACCCTAAGGGCTCCTTGGCCATTTTTCCCATTGGAAGAATAATAGTGTTAATATCTTCAAGGGTATAACCAAATACGGATTTTCTTTTTTGAACCGTAGCTTCATTAAGGAAAAGTGGACAATCGTTATAAGGAATATCCTTAAGATGAACTAGATTCTTGTCTAGCCATTCTTTGTAAGGATGTCTCACGGCAATTGCTTCTTTAATTTCCTCATCGTTAACAATACGGCCTTCTTCCATATTTACCAAGAACATTTTTCCTGGTTCAAGTCTTCCGTGCAATTCAACGTTTTCTGGTTCAATATCCACTACACCCACTTCAGAGGACATAATAACATATCCATCCTTGGTAACCGAATACCTTGAAGGTCTTAGACCGTTTCTGTCCAATACGGCCCCTATATAGTTCCCATCGGTAAAGGGTATGGATGCCGGACCATCCCATGGCTCCATTAAACAGGAGTGATATTCATAGAATGCCTTTTTGGCTTCGGACATATCGGCATTCTTTTCCCAAGCTTCGGGAACCAATATCATCATTACCTCCGGAAGGGATCTTCCGGTCATCAGCAATAATTCTACTACCATATCCATAGTAGCCGAATCTGATTTGCCTGGAAGGATTACGGGTATAATATTCTTTATTTCTTCACCAAAGAATTCACTATTCATTAATTCTTCCCTAGAACGCATTCGGGAGACATTGCCTCTTAGGGTGTTTATTTCACCATTATGACACATGTAGCGGAAAGGCTGTGCCAAATCCCAGGTTGGGAATGTATTGGTAGAAAAACGTTGGTGTACCAAAGCCAAACGTGTCACTACCCTTGGGTCCATTAGGTCTTTATAGTAAAGGCTAATGTCTTCGGGCATCAATAGCCCTTTAAAAATAATGATCTTGGTAGAAAGGCTGGGAACATAGAAAAACTTGCTCTCCGATAGTTTGGAAGCATTTATGGTATGTTCGGTAACTTTTCTGGCCGTAAAAAGTTTTAGGTTGAAATTAAAGAAGTCCTGCTCGTCATTCTCTCGGCCTATAAATACTTGTTTTACGAAAGGTTCTGTTTCGGCTGCGATTCTTCCCGGAATGGATTTGTTAACGGGGACGTCTCTCCAACCTAATAATTTAAGTCCTTGCTTTTTAATATTGGACTCAAATACCTCAATACAGTAATTTCTCTGATTCTCTTTTTGAGGTAAAAATATGTTGCCCACCGCATAACTGCCAGGTTCAGGGAGTTCAAAAGAGCAAACTTCCTTAAAAAAATCATGGGGGATGTCTATTAATATTCCCGCGCCGTCACCTGTTTTTCCGTCGGAACTTACCGCTCCACGGTGCTCTAATTTCTCTAAAATCTCTAAAGCCTTATGAATAATATCATTCGACTTTTTTCCTTTTAGACTACAAATAAATCCTGCTCCACAGTTGTCATGTTCAAAATCCGGTAGGTACAATCCTTGTTTTCTCAGCTTCATAAAATATCATATTTCTTCAAAAATATCAAAATATTTGCATTTGCTGCATGGCTTTCTTAAATAGTGCGCTAGAAATTCAACGTTTGTAATTCAACGTTAAAATAAATGCATATTCCGATATTTCGGCCCTCAAAATTGGGATTTCCTCAATATATAGGTTTGGATATTGATAGATTCCATTTCTTCGGGGGTTAATAATTTTAAATGGTTCTTTTTTGTGCTTAACCCCCTTGTAAAATAGGGGTGTTGTGATTGAATAATATATTTTTCAATAAAACAACCCAAAAATAATGGGGGTGTTCTTTTTTTAGTCTCTAGTTATGCTTCTTGAAATAACGATTTTCTGTATTTCAGAGGTCCCTTCGTAGATCTGCGTTATTTTTGCATCCCTCATTAATCTTTCTACGTGATAATCTTTTACAAAGCCGTTACCACCATGTATTTGTACCGCCTCTATAGTGGTGTCCATGGCTACCTGGGAGGCGTACAATTTGGCCATTGCCCCAGATAGATCATAATTTTGGTGTTGATCCTTGTCCCAGGCCGCTTTGTATACCAAATGCCTTGCTGCCTCTATTTGGGTGTGCATGTCCGCAAGTTTAAAGGAAATGGCCTGGTGATTGTATATCTCCGTTCCAAAAGCCTTTCGCTCTTTGGAATATTTAAGGGCCAGTTCATAGGCGCCTGCTGCTATGCCCAGGGCTTGCGCGGCAATTCCGATACGTCCTCCGGCCAAGGTTTTCATTGCAAATTTAAATCCAAAGCCATCTTCTCCAATTCTGTTTTCTTTTGAAACTTTAACGTCATTGAAGATAAGGGAGTGCGTGTCACTGCCTCGTATGCCCAATTTGTTTTCCTTAGGGCCAATTTCAAAACCTTCGGCACCTTTTTCTATGATCAGGGCGTTTATTCCCTTATGGCCTTTGGCAATGTCCGTTTGTGCAATTACCAAATAAACGTCGGCCGAGCTGCCATTGGTAATCCAGTTCTTGGTGCCGTTAAGAATATAATGGTCTCCGTGGTCTATTGCGGTTGTTTTTTGTGAGGTAGCATCGCTACCTGCTTCAGGCTCCGAAAGGCAAAAGGCGCCAAGGCTTTCCCCTGTTGATAGGCGACTTAGATATTTTTCTTTTTGAAGGTCGCTGCCATAAGTTTCAAGGCCCCAGCAAACTAGGGAGTTGTTTACGGATACTACTACCGAGGCCGAAGCATCTATCTTGGAAAGTTCTTCCATGACCAATACATAGGAAATGGTATCCAGTCCGCTTCCTCCGTATTTTGGGTCTACCATCATTCCCATAAAGCCCAATTCCCCCATTTTTTTTACTTGCTCCAAAGGAAATCTTTGTTCTTCGTCCCTTTCAATGACACCAGGTAGTAATTCATTCTGGGCGAAATCCTTTGCGGCTTGTTGAATTAGTAACTGTTCTTCGGTTAGTGAAAAATCCATTGTTTTAACAAAATAGTGAGAATCTTACAAATATACGAGTATACATTGGAATAATAATGGAGAATAAAAACATTAAAACCTAATCTATATTTTTATATTTGTTCGGTCAAATACTTTTTTTGTAAATAAAACAGCTTAACTGATATGAGGCAACATTAGCTAGCACGGTAAAAGGTGGAGTCCTTGG
>CAXAVP010000352.1:0-3722 GCA_963972175.1 uncultured Arenibacter sp. | reverse complement strand
GTAGTGGCTTTCATCACTTGGATATGAAAAGCCATAAAATAGAACCTCCTCTGTTGTTCTTGGTAAAGAAGGATGAGGTGCATCATTGGGAAATAGATACGGTACCCCAAGGTTATGTAATTATAATTAAGGAATCGTTTTTAGAAGAAACGTTGGATAAGTACATAAATACCCAATTGATTAAACTTCATAATAGTCAGAAAGTATTTGTGAACCAAAAGGATCTTTCCTTGCAAGCCTTATTTGATGCAATGTGTTGGGAAATGAAGCAAGATCCATTGAACCAGGAAGTGGTAGAGGGCGGTTTAAAGGCTATTTTGTCAAAAATAGTAAAATACGCTGCGGCACAAGGAGCGGACAGTGCCGATAAGGCAATACAGTTGGTAAATTTATTATCTGAAAATCTAAAAAACAACGTCACTTTCTATGCGGACACCCTTCATACTACATCACAAAATCTCAATGCCATATGTCAGAAGGTCTTTAACAAAACGGCATCTGAAGTTATTGCCGAACATATTATTAGGGAAGTGAAAAGACAATTGTTGTACACCAATAAATCCATAGGTGATATTGCCTATGATCTGGAGTTTAAGGACACCTCCCATTTTACCAAATATTTTAAGCGATACACCCAACAAACGCCCTTACAATATAAAAAATCCCATATGTAATTGTAAATACCATTCCTTTTTCAAATACACCATTATAAGTTTGTCTAGACCGCTACTTTTGTCGCAACTTAAAATCAAATCGGACATTTATGTTTAGTAGAAGTATTTTTGTTATGGCGACCCTATTTTTGGGGGTACAAGCCTTGACAGCCCAAATTTCCGGAAAAATTATCGATGCCAGTGATGGTTCCCCATTGGAATATGCTACCGCAGCCTTGTACAAGCAAGCCAATGGTGATCTGGTAACCGGAGTGGTAACTTCTGTGGATGGGTCTTTTATCATAGAAAGTGTAAAACCCGGGACCTATTATTTGGAGGCCTCTTTTATGGGGTATGACACCAAAACCATTTCCGATATCAGTATTGATAAAAAACAGCCCAAGCAGGATCTGTCTGTAGTGGGGCTAACCTACGGAAACCAACTGGAAGAAGTAGTGGTACAGGGACAACGGGCTACAGTACTCCACAAAATAGACCGTCAGATTTTCGATTCCAAGAAATTCCAGAATAGCCAAGGGGGCAATGCCATTGACGTTGTTAGGAACCTGCCTTCGGTAACGGTTGATGTACAAGGTGGTATTAGTGTTCGTGGCAGTAAGGGGTTTGCTGTCCTTATTAACGGAAAGCCTACCCAAGGCGATGCCAGTGCCATACTGGCTCAATTACCTGCCAATGCCCTGGAGACAGTGGAGTTGATTACTGCCCCTTCGGCCAAATATGACCCGGAAGGGAAGGGCGGTATTTTAAATATTATTACCAAAAAAGGAGCTACCAATGGGGTCTTTACCCAAATCAATGTTCGTGGCGGGCTACCTTCCATAGAGCCTTATGATACTAAGGTAGCTGCACAGCGATACGGAATTGATGCCACCTTGAACAGGCGAACGGATAAATGGAATCTTTCATTTGGTAGCAGTTACCAACGCAACGATAAGACAGGTAGAAGGGAAGGCGAAGTGTTTGTGATCAATCAGGCTGAGAACAAACAGACTTTTTTACCGTCTGATGGGGAGCGTAGTTTTGATGACATTAGTTACAACGGTAGGTTTAGCGTAGATTTTACCCCTAACGATTCGGATACCTATTCATTGGGTTTTTATGCAGGGAAACATACCGTAGACCGTTTGGCAGATATAGATTACTATGACAATCATGCCATTTCTCCTATTGGCAGCGGTAATAGGGAGTACACTTTTCAGTATTACAATCATAATTTACGGACTAGAAAGGGCGATTTTGCCTTGGGGAGTTTTGATTACGCCCATAAATTCACAAATGACTCCAGGTTATCTACTTCTTTACTTTATGAATACACTTTTTTGGGAGGTCCTACCTATAACGATAATTTAGGCCTTAACGATCGTAATATTGTATATCAACAAGAATACAATACCAATGACAATCCCCTGAACGGGTACCGGGTTAATTTAGACTACCAATTTAGGCCTTTTTCTTTCGGTATGTTGGAAACAGGATATCAATATAGGAATATTGACCATACCGGTGAATTTGTTTATGAGCGAGATGGTGCATTGGTGCCGGAATTTTCCAGTAATATTAGCCTTGAGCGTACCATTCATTCCGGATATGCCCAACTAACAGGGGCAAGCAGTAAATGGGACTATGCAGGAGGTGTACGCTTGGAGTCTATGGACCGTACTTATTCGGAAGAATTAAGGACAGCCGATCCGGAGCAAACCTATAAGTACGATTTTGTGAAGTTATTCCCTTCGGCATCCCTACAATATACGGTTAGTGATAGGACCAAAATAAAGGCAGCTTACAGTAAAAGGGTGGAAAGAACAACCACTCTTAAAATGAATAGTTTTGCAGAGAGGGAGCATTCAGAGGTTTTTGAACAAGGAGACAATCAATTAAGACCAGAGTTTATTGATTTGGTGGAATTGGGAGTGACCAAAAATTTAAAAGGAGGCAATTCACTCAGCGCAACGGCCTATTATAGACATGTAGACAATGTAATTAACCGTGTAAATACCTTGGCATATGAAGCCAATGGGGCGGTATTGGACAGTATAATCAATAGAGTGTATTCCAATGTAGGAAAAAGTAGTGCCCTGGGAATTGAAATAGGAGCGCAACTAAAGCCAACCGATAATTGGACCAATTACATAGGGGCCAATATTTATTCCTATGATATAGATGGGGCCTTTACTTTTCAACATAGGGATGGTGTTGGCAGAAATTACGATGTAAACAGTAGTGCCACTATTTATTCTTTGAACCTGAATTCCACCTATTCCTTTTGGGAAAATGCTTCCCTACAATTTACATTCAATTATTTATCGGATACCAATACGGCACAGGGTGAGGATTCTAGGTTTTATTCGCCCAACCTAACGTTTAGGAAGTCGTTTTTTGACGATAGGTTAACAGCCACCTTGCAATGGCAAAACATAGATATGGGCATGTTGGATACCAATGAGCAACGAATAACCACCTTTAAGGAAAATGAATTTTATACCACGACCAATTATAGGTATGAGGTGGATATGATATCTATAAATCTATCCTATACCTTTAATGCCATTAAAAACAAGTCCAAGTTTATTGAGAGCGAGTTTGGTAAAAAAGAATTTTAATACAGTTGGTTTAGAAATAACAGAATTCCAAAAAGGTCCGGCAATTTTCTTTGCCGGACCTTTTTGGTTATCGATGTGCTTTACACAATACAATTCACAAGCATAAGCTGCCGTTATTTTGTGGAGTATTATGGCATTGAAAACCAGGATATAGTTATATCCAAGCCTGGTGTTTTTCGCTACTTTACGCATTCATGTCGTTACTTTTTCGCAATGTTTTGACCTAAAATAAGATAAAACGTCCTCTAGGATTACGGGAATAACTGAAAATTAAGGGGTTAGAGGACTTGAAAATAGGGGCTTAGAGTAAAAATAACCACTATTTTCGGTAAATTTTCAAAAGATTTGGAACTAAACTGCTGTTGTTTAAATTATTAGCGCCATATTTGCAAAATAATATTATAATAAATTTAATTACATTACGATGAGTAGTAAAGGAACAGTAAAA
>CAXAVP010000351.1:0-3723 GCA_963972175.1 uncultured Arenibacter sp. | reverse complement strand
ACATGATATATTTATACATCAACGCTTCAAAATATTCCGAAATGCAAATAACTGTTACGCCCGTGGTGTTAGAAGGGCGCACAAAATGCACCATAAACATTTGGGGAAAGAAGATGGAGAATGCTTTGGAATGCTAATTGTTCCCTTTAAATTTTTTACCAAAAATCAAAAATAGCCTTACGCAAGCCTGTGCTCTTGTGTTATTGACTTAACAGGCTATCCAATAATTTCCTTATTTCCTTGCTATTCCAATCTGCAGCACCTGTTTTCGCTACAACAATTTCACCTTCCCTATCTATAATATAGGTCGCCGGAATACTTTTGGAGAAAAGTTGTTTAGGCGTGGTAGACATTTCATAGTAAACAGGCATAGTATAATCTTTTTTATTTAAGAATGTCTCTACCCTTTTTTGCTGATCCTCTGCAACGAACAAAAAGACCACCTTATCCCCATACGCATCATAAAGCTCTTGCATTGCAGGCATTTCTGCAACACAAGGGGGACACCAGGTTGCCCAAAAATTAATGAACACTACTTTCCCCTTTACCCCTTCAAACTGAAAATCATTGTTCTCCAAATCCTTCAATGTCCAGTCATAATTAGTAATATGTTCTCGCTGTCTTTCCTCCACAGGAGTAGGGTTAAATGCAAAAATTCGATTTACATAGACTTTAACATAAAAGCCCAAAGGGGTAAAAAGATATAGTACCAAAAAACCTATGAGCACTATATTAAATATTTGATCTTTTGACAGCTTCCTAAAACGTTCCTTCATCATACATACATTTATTAGTGTTTCCCATTATAACGCCCCCCCTACATTTGTTGCTCAAGCATAGAAACAAAACAGGCTTTTGCATTTCACAGCTTCATTTCCAAAAGTGACTCTACAATACCGTAGATTTTATTGTTGTCCCAATCTGCCACTCCATCCTTGCTAATTACTATCTTCCCTTCTTTGTCCAGTAAATAAGAACAAGGTGGTTTGGAACCATCTACCGGCATGGGATCTCCCACAATAGAATAAGTTACGGGAAAGCTAAAACCGTGATCGGCCATAAACTTCTCTACAGGCTCCCTTTCTTCATTGGTAATAATATAAAAATCGATCTTACCCTTATAGGTATCATAAAACTTTTGGATACTTGCCACCTCCGCAACGCTCTGTATATTCCAAGACCTCCAGAAATTAATAAATACAACCCGACCTTTGGACCTATTAAAATTGAAAAAATCCCAGTTTTCATCTTTTAGTTTCCAATCGTAACTACCAATTTGGCCACGGTTTACTTCCTTGGTCACTTCAGGGGAAAAAGAAAACCACCTATTTAATAGCACCTTACTATTGTCGCCCAAAGGCGTTACAAAAAAAGATAGAATTAAAGCCATTACGGCAATATTCAAAACAGTTTTTTTTCGAATTTTCATTTAATTTATCCTTTGGTCAAAACTAAAAAACTCCTGATGATAATCAGGAGTTTTTATTAAGTATTTGTAACAATCTATTAGGCTGCGTTCTCCCTCTTAATAACGTTGAGTGCAGAGCCTTCCTTAAACCAATCTATCTGGGATTGGTTATAGGTATGGTTTAGCATAATAGTATCCTTACTACCATCGGCATGTACCAATTCTAATGTAATTTGCTTTTCAGGGGCAAAATCATTTATGTCTACAAAGTTAAAGGTATCATCCTCCTGTACTAAATCATAATCGCTTTCATTGGCGAATGTTAGCCCCAACATACCTTGTTTTTTAAGGTTAGTTTCATGAATACGTGCAAAAGACTTCACTATTACCACAGCAACACCCAAGTGTCTAGGCTGCATAGCGGCGTGCTCCCTGGAAGAACCTTCACCATAGTTATGGTCTCCTACAACTACCGTTTTAACACCTGCAGCTTTGTATGCCCTTTGTGCATCGGGCACACCCATATACTCTCCGTTTAACTGATTCTTAACAAAGTTGGTCTTCTTATTAAAAGCGTTTACCGCCCCAATAAAGGTATTGTTGGCAATATTGTCCAAATGTCCTCTAAAACGCAACCAAGGTCCGGCCATGGAAATATGGTCTGTAGTACATTTTCCAAATGCCTTGATCAATAATTTGGCTCCTTGAAGATCTTTTGGTTGAATAGGAACAAAAGGCTCCAATAATTGTAAACGCTCCGATGCTGAATCTACCTTAACCTCAACTCCTGAACCGTCTTCCATGGGTGCCAGGTAACCAGCATCTTCCACTTCAAATCCTTTAGGAGGCAATTCTATTCCCAAAGGCTCGTCCAATTTCACCTCTTGACCATCTTCATTTATCAAGGTATCGTTCATAGGATCAAAATCCAATCTACCGGATATAGCAATAGCAGCCACCATTTCTGGTGAACCTACAAATGCATGGGTATTGGGATTACCATCTGCCCTCTTAGAGAAGTTTCGGTTAAACGAATGAACTATGGTATTCTTTTCCTCTCCTTTAAGATCACTTCTATCCCATTGTCCAATACATGGTCCACAGGCATTGGTAAATACCGTTGCTCCCAAGTTTTCAAATATATCCAACAAGCCGTCACGTTCAGCTGTATATCTAATCTGTTCCGACCCTGGATTGATACCAAAATCCGATTTAGGTTTTATTTTTTTGTCCACGGCCTGCTGTGCTATGGAAGCTGCACGTGTTAGATCCTCGTATGAGGAATTGGTACAGGAACCTATAAGACCCCAATCTACCTTTAAAGGCCATCCGTTGGTTTTGGCCTTATCTCCCAACTCACCAACTGGTGTAGCCAAATCTGGAGTAAAAGGGCCGTTTAAATGCGGCCTTAAGGTACTTAGGTCTATTTCTATAATTTCATCAAAATATTGTTCTGGATTGGCGTACACCTCTGCATCGGCAGTTAAGTAGTCCTTAATTTCATTGGCCGCATCCGCTACATCATTTCTGTCGGTAGCCCTTAGATATCTCTCCATGGATTCGTCATAGCCAAAAGTTGAAGTAGTAGCCCCTACTTCAGCACCCATATTACAGATAGTACCTTTACCGGTACAGGAAAGATTTTTGGCCCCTTCCCCAAAATACTCTATAATAGCTCCGGTACCCCCTTTAACAGTCAGTATTCCGGCAACTTTTAAAATAACATCCTTTGCTGATGTCCAACCAGAAATATTTCCGGTCAATTTTACCCCTATCAATTTTGGAAATTTAAGCTCCCAAGCCATTCCGGCCATAACATCCACAGCATCGGCACCACCAACACCAATGGCAACCATTCCTAGTCCCCCGGCATTTACAGTATGCGAATCCGTTCCTATCATCATCCCTCCAGGGAAAGCGTAATTTTCAAGAACTACTTGATGAATAATTCCTGCACCAGGTTTCCAAAATCCGATTCCATATTTATTGGATACCGATTCCAAGAAGTTAAATACCTCGGAACTGGTAGTATTGGCTACTTTTAAATCGGCCACAGCACCACTTTTAGCCTGTATAAGGTGATCACAATGAACTGTTGTTGGAACCGCCACCTTGGGTTTACCGGCCTGCATGAACTGCAATAGTGCCATTTGCGCGGTTGCATCTTGACAGGCAATTCGATCCGGTGCAAAATCAACATAATCCTTACCTCTAGTAAACGCCTTACTAGGGTTGCCGTCCCATAGGTGTGAATACAGAATTTTTTCTGAAAGCGTAAGGGGTTTGCCAACAATTTCACGTGCCTTATCCACGCG
>CAXAVP010000350.1:0-3739 GCA_963972175.1 uncultured Arenibacter sp. | reverse complement strand
TATACAGCTCTTTATAATATCCGTCTACGGAATTTAATTCTTCATGAGTTCCTTCCTGTATTAATTCACCGTCTTCCAAAACCAATATTTTATCCGCGTTCTTAGCCGATGAAACCCTGTGACTTACAATTAGGGTGGTTTTGTTTTCGGATTCCTTTTTAAGTTGATTTAGGATTTCCTCCTCTGTTTCCGTGTCAACGGCAGATAGGCAGTCGTCAAAAAGATAAATTTTGGGGTCTTTTAGGAGGGCCCGTGCAATGGAGACCCTTTGTTTTTGTCCCCCGCTCAAGGTGATGCCCCTTTCTCCTAATACAGTCTCATATTGTTTGCTAAAGCCTAAGATGTTTTCATGTACAACCGCCTTTTTGGCAACGGCAATAATTTCGTCATCGGTCGAATTTTCCTTTCCAAACTTAATATTGTTTTTGATGGAGTCCGAGAAGAGAAAGGCATCCTGGGGTACCGCTCCAATGGATTGGCGCAGACTATTGAGGTTTAATTGTTGAATAGGGGTGTTATCTATTAGAATTTCGCCAGAATCAATATCGTATAGTCGGGCTATCAAATCCAATATGGTCGATTTTCCTGATCCGGTTTTCCCTAGTATGGCTACAGTTTTACCCTCCTCAATAGTGAAGGATATATTTTTTAAAGCCGTAATATTGGTATCCTCATAGGTAAAGGTGACATTTTTAAACTCTATTTTGCCCCTTATTGGGGTTTCTTTTACCACGGTGTTGGTTATGCTGGGCTTCTCCTGTAGAAATTGATTAATTCTTTTTTGAGAGGCCTCCGCCCTTTGCACTATAGAGGTAACCCATCCCACTACGGCCACCGGCCAAGTAAGCATGTTTACGTACAAAATAAATTCGGCAATAATCCCAATTGAGGCTATTTCCCCATCTATATATTGTTTGCCACCGATATAAATGACAAAAATGTTGCTAATACCTATTAATAGTATCATTAGTGGGAAGAACCAAGCGTTAACCTTGGCCAGGTCCATACTCTTGTCCTTACCTTCCAGCGCCAAGGATTCTAATTCGGTATTCACCTTGGGTTCCAAGGCATAGGCCTTTATTACCGAAATACCAGAAAATGATTCTTGGGTAAAAGTGGAAAGGGTTGATAGAAACTCCTGTACTATTGTGCTTCGTTTATGGATTATCTTACTGATCTGGTAGATCAATACGGATAATATTGGAAGTGGTAATAAGGCATATAGGGCCAGTACAGGTGCCTTGATGAACATAAGCGGAACAAGGCAAACAAAAAGGGTTAAGGTTTGTATGCCGTACATGATGGCCGGTCCGCCATAAAGTCTTACCTGATTGATATCTTCACTTATTCTGTTCATAAGATCTCCAGTCCTATTCTTTTTGTAGAAGTTGAGACTTAATAGCTGATAGTGATCAAAAACTTCATTTTTTAGATCGTACTCTATATATCGGGATACATTAATAATGGTCTGTCTCATTAAAAATGTAAAGAATCCGGAAAGTAGGGCCGCTCCAACTATAATCAAGATATATTCCCAAAGCATTTCCTTGGCCTCTGTCTTAATGATACTATTGTCCACAAAACCTTCCACGACCTCTATGGATTTTTTTACGTAAGAAGGCATTACCAATTGGAATACCCTTGCAATAATTGTTATGACAATACCCACCAGGAGTTTTAATCGGTATTTTTTGAAATATTTATTTAGATGTTTTAGTTCTTTCATCCGATAGGAAACTGGAATTGCAAGTTTATAATTACAATGTGGCAAATATAGTTCATCAGATCTAAACCAAATGTTATAAAACACATAAGATAATACCTGAAAACGTAGTAGGGATTAAAAAATATAATCCTACTTTTGTACCCTAAAGTTTTATATTTAAAAGTTATTTAAAAAATGCTTACAAGAAGGCACATTAGGGTTAAAGTTATGCAATGTATTTACGCATTGACACAATCAAAGGATGATTCCCTTGCAAAACAGGAGAAATTTTTAAAAGTTAGCATGGAAAACATGTATTCCCTATACCTCTTAATGCTGAGTCTTTTTATAGAATTGCACGAGAGGGCAGAGGAACAGCTAAGTTTATCCTCCAAGAAATACCTCAAGAATACCTCGGACAGTTATCCAGACAAGGAGAAATTCTTAAAAAACAAATTGCTTGTTCAAATTTCGGGCAATAAATCATTAAAAGAGGAACTGTCCAATAGAAAATTAAACAATTGGTATCTTAATGAGGAGTATGTTCGGATTGTTTACCATGAGGTAATGGAAAGTGATATTTATGCCACTTATATGTCCAGTACCCAGAATAGCTATGAAGAGGATAAAAAGCTTATCATAGATTTATTTCGGGAGATCATTGCTCCCAATGAAAAAATTTATGACTATTTTGAAGATGATAAATTAACATGGGTAGATGACATACCTATTGTAAATACGTATTTGTTAAAACATTTCAAGAAAGTTAAGGAAAGCAGTCAACCTTCTTATTTCTTGCCTGCACTTTACAAGGATGAGGATGACTTGGTATATGCCAAAAGGCTTTTGACCAAAACGCTTTTGAACAATGCAAAGTTGGAGCAGGAAATTGAAGGGAAAACCCCTAATTGGGACAAAGATAGGATAGCCGATATTGATGCTATACTCTTAAAGATGGCCATATGCGAACTATTAAACTTTCCTTCCATTCCGGAAAGGGTCACCATAAATGAGTTTTTGGAGATAGCCAAGGAGTATTCAACTCCCAAAAGCAGTATTTTTATCAACGGAATTTTAGATAAGCTGGTAAAGGAGTACAAGCAGGATGGAAAGCTAAAAAAAGTAGGTAGGGGTTTGATGTAAGCAAATAATCGTTAATTTTGCCCAAATAAAAAAAATAATCAGATGAAAAGAATATTCTTAAGCCTAAGTGTTATTTCTGTACTGGCACTTTTTTCCTGTAAGGAGAACGCTTCCAGTAAAATCAATGCTTCCAATGTGGAAGTGGCAGCAGAAAGGGATGAAGCCGCCAAAAGTCTTCCTGTTATGGAATTTGATAAAGTAGAGCATGATTTTGGGACTATTGAGCAGAACGCTGCCCAAGAAACTGTTTTTACCTTTACCAATACGGGTGAAGCCCCTTTGATTATTACAGACGCCAAAAGTAGCTGTGGCTGTACTATTCCCGAATACCCAAAAAACACTCCAATAGCTCCCGGTGAGAAAGGTGAGATGTTGGTTAAGTTTAATGGCTCTGGGCAAAACCAGGTAACCAAAACCATAACCGTTACGGCCAATACGAGCAAAGGAACCGAAACCCTTAGAATAAAAGCATTTGTAACTCCTAAAGGAGCAGGCCCTGTTGGTCCTGTTAAATAAGTAAAATAAATTATGTTAGAACAATATCCATATCTTCCGCTTCTTTTAATGTTTGTGGTGGTGTATTTCTTTATGATAGCACCCCAGAGAAAACGTCAGAAACAAGAGAAGAAATTTGCAGAAGAATTAAAAAGGGGAGATAAAATAGTTACCAAAAGTGGTATGCACGGAAAAATTGCCGATCTAAACGACAAGGATTTTTCATGTGTGATAGAGACCATGGCCGGTAAGATAAAATTTGATCGTTCTGCCATTTCCATGGAAATGAGCAAAAAGCTGAGCGAGCCCGAAAAAAAATAATTTTTTTCAACCACAATATTAAAGAGGCTGTCTAAAAAGGCAGTCTCTTTTTTTATGTTTAGGATTTTGAAAAAA
>CAXAVP010000349.1:0-3748 GCA_963972175.1 uncultured Arenibacter sp. | reverse complement strand
CCCTGTTGGGGTATTTATATCCGTTGGAGAACTGCGTCCTAAATTCTGCACTGGCAGAATAATACCAGTTGCTAATAGTATCCCGTCTAAAGGCAAAGGTTGAGGAAAAGCGCAATGCATCATCAGTTTTTCTCAACTTAAACCCTTCTTGGGCATTGAGACCGTAGCGTATATCCAAATTGTTGTTGAGTTGTACATACCTGAACTTGTAATTGCGTACAAATTTGGCACTGACCAAACCGGATATGGAATTATTTCCCCCTGCATTCCAATTAACAAAGGCTACTTCACTAAAATTAAACCCCAGTTTGTTTTCCTTGTCCCAAAAGGAAGGTATTCTAAATCGCCGGTATTTTTTTTCCAAGGGTTTGGTGCGTTTAAAGGAAACCACTGGGTTGGTGAGGTCCGCTCCCCTAGGAATATACTTAATCTTATCCTGAAGGGTCCGGATCACAATGGTGTCTATTCGCATGGAGTCTACTTGCATGGAATCTACTTTGGTGGTATCCGGTTCTTGTGGGGAGGGGATAGTGTCTTGGGCTATTAAAAAATTGATATTAAGTAACACTAAGGTAACAATGAAGATTTTACCGCACATACTATTCAGGATTCAAAAGATTGTTAATATAATTTTTAAGGGTCAATTGATCTATTTTTGCCATTTCTTGAAGCTCCCCGACCGTACCGTGTTCCATAAAAATGTCTTCGACGCCAAAAATTTTTATAGGAACAAAGCTATGGATCTCGTTGGCATATTCCAAAACAGCACTTCCAAATCCACCTATTTTGCAGCCATCCTCTATGGTGATGACCTGTTTGTAGGTAGGGAATATTTTGTTCAACATAGCGGTGTCCAAAGGTTTTACGAAGCGCATATTATAATGGCCAATTTTCTGGCTTTCGCCTAGCTCTTCCAATAAATGACTGACCATATTGCCCATATGGCCGATTGATAGCACAGCAATTTCCGTACCTTTTTTTAATTCCTGGGAAATTCCTATCGGAATTTTGCTAAATTGTTGTCGCCACTGCACCTTCACCCCTCTTCCCCTAGGGTATCTAATAGCGATGGGTTGTTTTAGTCCCAGTTGGGCCGTGAACATTATGTTTCTTAGCTCCACCTCGTTCATTGGGGCAAAAATAATAAGATTTGGTATACAACGTAGATAAGCCATGTCATATATTCCATGGTGGGTAGCGCCATCCTGTCCCACAATTCCTGCACGGTCCAAACAAAATATGACCGGTAAGCATTGTAGGGCTACATCGTGTATTATTTGGTCATAGGCGCGTTGAAGGAAGGTAGAATAGATATTGCAATATGGTATAAGTCCCTCTGCGGCCATTGCCCCAGCCATGGTTACGGCGTGCTGCTCTGCAATTCCAACATCAAAGGCCCTTTCGGGGATTTGCTCCATCATATATTTCAGGGAGCTGCCCGTGGGCATCGCAGGGGTTATTCCAACAATATTGGTGTTTTCCTTGGCCAATTCTACCAGCGAATGGCCAAATACATCCTGATATTTAGGGGGTTGGTTATGAGCCGTTTTGGGCAAGAGTTCCCCGGTAATCTTATTGAATTTCCCCGGAGCATGATAAACTACCTGGTTTTCCTCCGCCTTTTTTAGGCCCTTGCCTTTGGTGGTGATGATGTGCAATAACTTGGGACCTTCAATACGCCTTAGCCTATTTAGTTCCTTGATCAGGGCGTTTATATCATGACCGTCCAAAGGACCACTATAGCTAAAATTTAGGCACTCAAAAATATTCTCGTCCTTGGCGGTTCCTTTTTTTACATTAGTGAGGTACTTTTTTAAGGCTCCTACACTGGGGTCTATTCCTATGGCGTTGTCGTTAAGGATGATTAGGATATTGGCATTGGTGTCCCCAGCGTGATTAAGCCCTTCAAATGCCATACCACTGGCAATGGAGGCATCACCAATGACCGCTATATGTTGCCTGTGTGTTTCTCCTTTTAGGTGGGAGGCCAATGCCATGCCCAAAATAGCGGAAATGGAGGTGGAGCTGTGTCCTGTGCCAAAATCGTCATATTCGCTTTCTGCCCGCTTGGGAAAGCCACTAATGCCATGTAGTTGTCGGTTGGTGTGGAAAAGGTCCCTTCGTCCAGTCAAAATTTTATGTCCATAGGCCTGGTGCCCCACATCCCAAATAAGTTTATCCTGAGGCGTATTAAAAACGTAATGGAGGGCAATGGTAAGTTCCACAACGCCCAGGCTTGCTCCTAAATGTCCCTCCTTGGTGGCAACAATATCTATGATGAACTCCCTTAGTTCCTTTGCTAGTTGGGTCAACTGCGGCAGTTGCAAGGACCTAATATCCTTTGGACTGTTAATATGTGGTAGAATTCCCTTGGGCATATGTAAAAAGTTACACAAAACTAATGTATTTAGACATTGCTTTACCTATAAGTTGGGGTATCCTTAGTGTATTTTTTTTGATTCCCGGAGGTTTGTCTTAATGTCTACTTTATTTTTTGCCCATTTGTGAATATTGTTTACTATTGTGGCCTTATACATTTCTTATGATCAATCCCTTTGACGATACCTATTTTATGAAGAAAGCCCTTCAGGAGGCCGAGGTTGCCTTTGAAAAGGGGGAAGTTCCGGTTGGTGCCATTATTGTGGTAGAAAATAGGATTATAGCAAGGGCGCATAATTTAACGGAGTGTTTAAACGATGTAACGGCGCATGCAGAAATGCAGGCTATAACCGCAGCGGCCAATTTCCTAGGTGGGAAATACCTACATCAATGTACCTTGTACGTCACCTTGGAACCATGTCAGATGTGTGCCGGGGCCCTGTATTGGAGCCAAATACCCAAAATTGTGTACGGAGCAAGTGATGTAGAAAGAGGGTTTAGGGCAATGGGCACTACATTGCATCCCAAAACAAAGGTGCTGAGCGGGGTCTTGGAAGAGGAGGCTTCCCATCTCTTAAAACAATTTTTTATTCAAAAGCGTAATTTGAACTAAGTATCTAACAGAGTGTCTGTTTGTATCGCAAACATCTATGGTGTACAAAGTCTTATTATAGGGTTGCAAAGGCTTTTGTCCTGATGAAAAATCTAGGTTTAATTTTTTGTATGATTTTGTTCATGGTGTTGGCAGGCTGTACGGATACAGATACCCCTTTGGAAGTTGATCCTATGCAAGGGACATGGAATTTGCTCAACATTAGTGGTGGATTTGTTGGTATGGACCAGGATTTTGAAAAGGGGACCGTAGTATGGAGTTTTCCCTGGGCAGCAACGTCTGGTAGTGGTCAATAATGCCCCTTCAGACACTTTGTATACGGGTTTGGGTACAGGGAGTTATCGGTATTCAGTTGAGGTTAAAAATAGTAACGCCTATTTAAGGATAAACGATGTGGAATTGGGAGGTATTGCCTTTTTTAGATCCAAAATGGTAGTGGATCAAAATATTGGGAGCCAAGGCCATGGAGCGGACGGTTTCGTTCTTGTTCTAGAAAGCTAAGGTGTGTAGGATCACAGGGGTATAAAAAATAAAAACCCCTGATATGTACCAAGGGTTTGCATGTTTTTCAAAATAAAATATTATTAGCCTATTACTTGCACTTGTGCAGCAACTATTCCCTTACGCCCTTCTTCTTCTTCGTATTCTACTTTGTCACCTTCGTTAAGCTCAGTTCCGTTTAATGCCGTTGCATGAACAAAAATGTCTTTTCCTGTGTCGTCGTTGGTAATGAAGCCATATCCCTTGGATTCATTA
>CAXAVP010000348.1:0-3754 GCA_963972175.1 uncultured Arenibacter sp. | reverse complement strand
TTTGTGTCACCAAAAACTAGTTAATGGCAAAGAATTTAGTAATCGTAGAGTCCCCTGCTAAAGCAAAAACAATAGAAAAATTTTTAGGGAAGGAATTTAAGGTGGAGTCCAGTTTTGGGCATATTGCCGATTTGCCCTCCAAAGAACTGGGGGTGGATGTAGATAATGATTTTGCCCCTAAATATATTGTGGATAAGGATAAGAAGGCGCTGGTGAAGAAGCTCAGGGATTTGGCCAAAAAGGCAGATACTATATGGCTGGCCAGTGATGAGGACCGTGAGGGGGAGGCTATTTCCTGGCACTTGGCAGAGGAGTTAAAGCTTGATAAAAACAAGACGAAGCGAATTGTATTTAACTCCATTACAAAATCGGCCATTCAGAATGCCATAGAAAACCCTAGGGAAATTAACTATGACTTGGTCAATGCCCAGCAGGCTAGAAGGGTGCTAGATAGATTGGTGGGGTACGAATTGTCACCCGTTTTGTGGAAAAAGATAAAACCGGGACTGTCTGCAGGTAGGGTTCAATCTGTAGCAGTGCGACTAATTGTGGAACGGGAGCGGGATATAGAAGCTTTTACCCCGGAGGCTGCATTTAGGATTTCGGCCGAGTTTAAAACCAATGAAGGGAGTGTTTTTACGGCGAAACTTAATAAGACCTATGCTAGTCAGAAAGAGGCCGAGGATTTCTTAAAACAAAATTTAGGCGCCAATTTTTCGGTGGCAAATCTGGATAAGAAACCCGCTAAGAAATCACCTGCTGCGCCATTTACTACATCAACCTTACAGCAGGAAGCTTCCAGAAAATTATATTTTTCGGTATCTAGGACCATGCAGGTGGCCCAGCGATTGTACGAGGCGGGGCTTATTACTTATATGAGGACCGATAGTATAAACCTTTCCAAAGATGCAATAGACGCTGCCAAAGAGGCTATAATTAGTAATTATGGCAAGGAATATAGCAAGGTTAGGAATTTTACAGGGAAAACCAAAGGGGCCCAAGAGGCTCATGAGGCCATTCGCCCAACCGATATGACCAACCAGTCGCCCTCCTTGGAAAGGGACCAGTCCAAATTATATGAATTAATATGGAAGCGTACCCTGGCATCGCAAATGAGCGATGCGCAATTGGAGCGTACCAACGTGAAGATCAAGACCAATACCCATAAGGAAGTATTTACTGCCAATGGGGAGGTGATAAAATTTGATGGTTTCCTTAAAGTGTATCTGGAAGGAACAGATGAGGAGGATATAAATGAAGAGCAGGAAGGAATGTTGCCGTCAATGAAGGAAGGGGAGCAACTAATAAATAACTATATAACCGCTACAGAGCGCTTTAGTAGACCCCCATATAGGTTTACAGAGGCATCTTTGGTGAAAAAATTGGAGGAATTGGGTATAGGAAGACCATCTACCTACGCCCCTACCATTTCTACTATACAAAATAGAGGGTATGTGGAGAAGGGAACCATAGAGGGCACAGAAAGGAAATATGTGCAACTTCTTTTGGAATCGGATTCCCTTACCGCCAAAAATTTGACAGAAAATGTTGGATCCGATAAAGGAAAAATGGTCCCAACGGATATCGGTATGATCGTTACAGATTTTTTGGTGAATCATTTTGCGACTATATTGGATTACCATTTTACGGCTAAGGTAGAAGAGGATTTTGATGAAATTGCTTCAGGGGATGAGGATTGGCAAAAAGTGCTGAAGAATTTTTATGGAGACTTCCATCCAAGGGTTGTGGATGTTGAGGCCAACGCTGACCGGGCCAGTGGAGAGCGTATTTTGGGTACAGATCCCAAGTCAGGTAGGCAGGTTTCGGTAAGATTGGGCCGTTTTGGTCCTATGGTGCAAGTGGGTACCGTAGACGACGAGGAAAAGCCGTTGTTTGCCAGTCTCTTGCCAGATCAGTCCCTTAATAGTATTACCTATGAGGAAGCTATGGACCTGTTTAAATTGCCTAGGAAATTGGGTGAATATGAAGGAGAGGAAGTAGAAGCCAATGTAGGGAGGTTTGGACCGTATATAAGGTTTGGTAAGAAATTCGTTTCCTTGGGTAAAGATGAGAATGCCATGGAAATAGGCATGGATAGGGCTATAGAGCTTATAAAGGCAAAACAAAAAGCAGATGCTCCTATAACAACCTACGAGGGCAAAGATGTTACTAAGGGAGTGGGACGTTTTGGTCCGTTTATAAAATGGGAGGGGATGTTCATCAATGTGAGCAAGAAATATGATTTTGATAATCTGACCCAGGAGAATATTGAAGAGATCATAGAGATAAAGAAACAAAAGGAAATTGATAAATTGATCCAGGAATGGCCAGAAGAGGGTATTAGGATCGAAAAGGCAAGATGGGGTAGGCACTCCATTATAAAGGGCAAAATTAAGGTAGAGGTTTCCAAGGATGTGGACGCTACCAAGATTTCCCTTAAGGAGGCCAAGGAATTAATTGAGAAAAAAACACCAAAGAAAAAAACAAAGGCAAAACCTAAGGCTAAAAAATAATATGGCATTCGATTTTTTAGTACCCGTAAGTGATAGGGTATTGGCCCACTGCGAACTGCTACCGGCCCAGGCATTGGGAAAACACGTTTACATGCACACGGAAAGGCATGGACTGCCAGTATTGGCGAATGTCAGTGTAGCTATATTGGGTGTGAACGAATCTAGGAACGCCTTTGAAAAAAAGCCGGAGCGCCTGGATATTTCAGAAATCAGATTGCAGCTCTATAATCTTATGATGGGGAATTGGAATTCCTCCATTGTAGATCTGGGTGATATTGAAGAGGGCGCATCTGTTGAGGATACCTATTTTGTGGTCAAGGAAATAGTTGCGGGATTATTGGAAGAGAACATAATTCCTATTGTTATTGGTGCTACCCAAGATATTACTTATGCTACATATAGGGCCTTTGACGGACTTAAAAATATGGTGAATTTGGTGTCCATAGATAGCAGGTTCGACTTCGGGATGGATGAGGATATTATTTCTTCCCATTCCTATATGAGCAAGATCATCACAGATAAGCCAAACAATCTTTTTAATTTTTCCAATATAGGCTACCAAAGTTATTTTAATTCCCAGGAGGAGATGGACCTAATGGAGCGCCTATTTTTTGATTCCTATAGGTTGGGAGAGCTGATTTCGGATATAACTTTGGCGGAACCAGTATTGAGGAATGCCCATTTGGTTAGTTTGGATGCCCGGGCCATACGATCGGCAGACATAGGGTATTCCGGGAATTTTTCACCTAACGGATTTACCGGTAGGGAAATTTGTGCCATTGCCAGATATGCCGGTATAAGTGATAATGTATCCGTATTTGGCATATACGAGGCGGAAAATCACAACCAGTCCTTTCAACTTATTGCACAAATAATATGGTATTTTATTGAGGGTCTTAATTTTAGGATTCAGGAAATACCAAATAGTAATAGTAACGACTTCACCAAGTATACCGTGCCTACCGAAGATGAATCGCTCATTTTTTATAAAAGCCATCTTTCCGAAAGATGGTGGGTAGAGGTGCCATCTATTTTAACTTCACATACTAAAACAAATTCACCGGCGTTATTACCTTGCACAGAACATGATTATTTGGATGCATGTAATCAAAATATTCCTGAGCGCTGGTTTAAAGCCTATAAAAAGGGTTTTAATTGAAATAATATTTTTTATTGTATAAAACAAATTTTATACAATAAATTATTTAAAAATAAGTTTTAGAGAATAATACTTGTGTTTG
>CAXAVP010000347.1:0-3810 GCA_963972175.1 uncultured Arenibacter sp. | reverse complement strand
AGGGTTTTAGCCAGATGCAGTAAATCTTACATTCTGTTTAATGGTTATAATGTGAATGGTTAATTTTACCCATATTTGTATATATGAACATTCCAAAGACCAGTTTTCCCAGAATAGTTATAATCGGCGGTGGATTTGCGGGCATATCCCTCGCAAAAAAATTAAATAACAAGGAAGTGCAGGTAGTGCTTTTGGACAAACACAACTACCATACTTTTCAACCGCTGCTGTATCAGGTTTCCACGGGGGGGCTTGAACCCGATTCCATAGCCTATCCCATTCGGAAAATTTTAAAGGATTTCCCTAATTTTTTCTTTAGGTTGGCAGAAGTAGAGGAAATAAAAACTGGGGAAAATACTTTGGTGACCAATATTGGCAATTTGGAATATGACTATTTGGTGATGGCCACGGGTTCTACAACTAATTATTATGGGAATAGGGAGATTCAGCTGAACAGTATGGCCATGAAGACCATTCCCCAGTCCTTAAACCTGCGAAGTCTGATATTGGAGAATTTTGAGCAGGCCCTTTTAACAGACCAATATCATGAACGGGATGCCCTGATGAATTTCGTTATTGTAGGGGGTGGACCCACCGGGGTGGAGTTGGCCGGGGCCTTGGCTGAAATAAAAAAAGGTATCCTGCCCAAAGATTATCCCGACCTGGATACGAGAAGGGTGCAAATCCACCTTATACAATCCGGTGACCGTATCCTCAAGGAAATGAGTGAAAAGGCTTCTTTAAAGGCCGAGGATTTTTTAGAGGGACTTGGGGTGCAAATATGGAAACATACACGGGTTACCGGATATGACGGTAAAACGGTGCAAACAGATACGGATACTACTTTTGAAGCGGCAACCCTGGTCTGGGCAGCAGGCGTTAAGGGAGCTGGCATCAGAGGTCTGGATGCCAAGGATATATTGGCAAAAGGAAATAGGATACAGGTAAACCAGTATAACCAGGTTATAGGTTACAATAATATATTCGCCGTTGGGGATGTAGCCTGTATGCAAACCGAAGATACACCAAAAGGGCACCCTATGATGGCACAACCGGCCATGCAACAAGGAAGGAACCTAGGGGAAAATCTATTGCGTTTGCTAGACAACCGTCCCCTAATACCATTTGTATATAAAGACAAGGGCAGTATGGCCACCGTAGGTAGGAACAAGGCCGTTGTAGATATGAAGAATGTTAAATTCCAAGGTGTTTTTGCATGGTTCGTATGGATGTTTGTACACCTCTTCTTTTTAATAGGGTTTAGAAATCGTATGGTAGTTTTTGTGAATTGGGTATATAATTACATTAGGTTTGATAGGGAAGCCCGATTGATCATTAGACCTTTTAACAGGAATTACAGCGCCTTTAAGGATTAGCGCCTAAGTAATTAGGGTCTGGTTACTCTGGTGAAATGGCACTGTTTCTGGGGTGATAGGTGTTCATTATATCGGCCAAATGTTTTCTGTCTAAGTGCATATATACCTCCGTAGTGGTAATACTTTCATGTCCCAGCATTTGTTGTATGGCCCTGAGGTCTGCGCCATTTTGTAATAAGTGGGTGGCAAATGAATGTCTAAAGGTATGCGGACTTATATTTTTATTGAGGCCTATTTCTTCGGCCAATTGTTTTGTAATGGTGAAAATCATGGCTCGGGTAAGCTGTCCTCCCCTGCGGTTAAGGAAAAGAATATCTTCATGGCCTTTTTTAATGGGCAAATGCACCCGCTTTTCCTTTCTGTAAATATTTATATATTTTTTGTTGATTTCACTAATGGGAACAAAACGCTGTTTGTTGCCCTTTCCCGTAACTTTAATAAAGTCTTCTTCAAAATAAAGGTCTGATAAGCGTAAATCCAATAGTTCGCTAACCCTAAGTCCACAGCCGTAAAGCGTTTCCAGTATGGCACGATTGCGCTCACCTTCGGGTTTGGACAGGTCAATTGCCCCAATTAGGGTATTGATCTCCTCTTCTGATAAGGTGTCTGGCAGTTTTCTACCTACTTTAGGGGATTCTATTAAATCCATGGGATTGTCCCGCCTGTAATCCTCAAAGAGCAAATAATTAAAAAAGCTTTTCAAGCCAGATATAATCCGGGCCTGGGACCTGGGGTTTACTTTTTTTGGAAGTTCGTAAACAAAACGCTGAATACTGGCCTTGTCTATGTCTGTGGGGCTTTCCTTTAACTTGTGGGTTTCTATAAAGACAATTAGTTTTTTAATGTCCAGCACGTAATTGCTAATGGAGTTTTGCGACAGACCCCGCTCCAGCTTTAGGTAATGTTGATAATCCTTGAGGGCTTGCTTCCAGTTCATAAGGTAAATATACAATTAGAATCAACATCATATAAAACACCTCGACCATAAAAGCATGGAATTCTACAACTACAAAAAGGGCAATAAAAAATAGTTCCTTGAATTGGGTATATATTATCCGAGCCAATTGCATTTTAGATGAAACTAGAGGGTATTGTAGTAAAGGGCTTTGTTCTCTTTTATTGTGCTCTAATATGGCATAGCTTTCTCTTTTTTTATGAATTACAATTCATTACTTTTATCGCATGAAGATTATAATTGTCAACGGACCCAACCTAAACCTATTGGGGAAGCGAGAGCCAGAGGTTTATGGAAAGACTACTTTTGAGGAATATTTTACCAACCTACAATTTAAGTTTAAGGATGTACAATTGGAATATTACCAATCCAATGTGGAAGGTGAAATAATTAACAAACTACATGACTGCGGTTTTGATGGGTATGATGGTATTGTCCTGAATGCTGGAGCGTATACCCATACGTCCATTGGAATAGGAGATGCCATTAAGGGGATTACCGCCCCGGTGGTAGAGGTTCATATCAGCAATACATTTGGACGGGAAGAGTTTAGGCACACCTCCTATATTTCACCAGTGGCCAAAGGGGTAATCCTAGGTTTCGGACTGCAGAGTTATGATCTGGCCATTCAAAGCCTTTTGAGCAAGGACTAAGTATTTTATTTGCCTGCTCTTAATACGGCTATTTTGTTTAGCGCTTACTGGCTATGCCATCTGTGGCTTTAGATACTTTTTGTCTATATAAAAGGTGCCAAATGGCAATAAGGAAGCAATAAAAAGGATGATAAATGTTTTAAGGCTCCATTTTCTTTCAACGCATACCATTACCGCCAAGGCAACATAAGCAATAAATAGAAACCCATGAGCATAACCAATGTATATATTGGGTTCTGGTATTTGGGCCATATATTTTAATGGCATGCCAACGCCAAATAACAATAAGTAGGATATTCCTTCCAAGAGAGCGGTTAAACTAAAGATTTTTAACATATGAACTGGGGTGTTTAAAGAATAAAGGCGTTTGTTTTATAAGTAGACCTGTCAGATAGTAATACCCAACAGGTCTATACAGTTTCCTAAAGGTGGATAACCTCTCCGTAGGCATCGGCAACGGCTTCCATTACCGCCTCACTCATAGTAGGGTGGGGGTGAACAGCTTTTAGGATTTCATGTCCTGTAGTTTCCAATTTACGGGCAACAACTGCTTCGGCTATCATGTCTGTAACTCCTGCACCGATCATATGACAACCTAGCCATTCGCCGTATTTGGCATCGAATATAACCTTGACAAATCCGTCCTTGGCACCAGATGCACTTGCTTTTCCACTAGCGGAAAAAGGGAATTTCCCTACTTTGATATCGTATCCTTTTTCTTTGGCCTGTTTTTCGGTAAGACCTACAGAGGCAATTTCAGGGGAACAGTAGGTACATCCTGGGATATTACCATAGTCCAACGGTTCTACATGCATATCAGCTATTT
>CAXAVP010000346.1:0-3811 GCA_963972175.1 uncultured Arenibacter sp. | reverse complement strand
AGCTGGTAAAATAATCAAGGCCTCTACCAAGGATACTACTAGGGTAAGAATTACGATTACCGAAACCTCCCCAAAAAACTCCCCTATCCTACTATCTAAAAACAGAAATATGGAAAATGCCAAGATGGTAGTTATAATGGCAGAAATAATAGGAGGCATTACTTCCATGACCCCATCTACCGCAGCCTGGATGGGAGGCTTTCCCTTCTCATAATTCTGATAGATGTTTTCTGCGATCACAATACCATCATCTACCAAGATACCTATTACGATAATCATCCCAAAAAGGGACAACACATTGATGGTTACATCAAAGAATCCGGCAAAAACGAACATACCCAAAAATGCCACAGGCAGTCCAAATGCCACCCAAAAAGCCAATCTGGTATTTAGAAATAGTGAAAGAAATATGAGCACTAGGATCATCCCCATAATAGCGTTTTCGGTCAGCAATTGCGTACGCTGGGTAAGGGTTACCGATTGATCGCTGACTATGCTCAATTGAACGTTGTTATGCTTCTGGTTGTACTCTTCTATATATTCCTTGACCTTTTCGGAAGAGGTTATTAAATCTTCAGTATTGGTACTGGTTATGTCAATATTTACAGCGAGGTTTCCATTAAAATAGGTAGCATTGGGGGTTTCTGAAAACCTATCATGGATATCGGCAACATCTTTGAGTCGCACGGTTTGCCCGGAGGAATTTGCCCTAACGATTAAATTGGACAGCTCCTTTCCATAGTACGACCTGTTATTGGCCCTAATAAGAAACTCTTCGGCATTGGTCTTGATATTACCACCGGTAACTAAAATATTGGCATTGGAAACAGCCTGGGCCACATCATCAAATGAAACATCGTATGCCAACAGGCTATTTTCATTTACGGCAATCTCTATTTCCTCATCGGGATATCCGGTAACATTGATTTGGGAGATTCCCTCCATGGCCCTGATATCATTCTCTACCTGCCTACCAATATGCTTTAGGGCCCCCAAAGTCATATTTTCACCACTGATGGCAAAACTAATGGTCTGTCTTACCGTTTCCAATTTGGAGACGACCAAGGGCTCCATTCCCGAAGGAAATGAAGGCACTCTATCCACTGCATTCTTAACCTCCAACAGCATAAAATCTATGTCCCTTCCCTTCTCTATCTCTACATTAATAACCCCGCTGTTCTCCCGTGAATTGGAAGTAACCCTATCTACCCCCTCAAGGCCTTTCAAATTATCCTCTATCTTAAGAACAATACCCTCTTCCACCTCTTGTGGAGAAGCACCGGGATAGGTTACGTTTATGGTTATATTTTTGGAATCTGTTAATGGGAAATAAGAAGATTTCAGGGATAATGCCCCTACAATACCAAAAACAAGAAAAGCTACAATTACAACATTTACTGCAACATGATACTTTATAAAATAGGCTATAACATTTCTCATTGGTCCTAATTGTTGGTTTCTTGATCCTTATACACTTTAACCAACATTCCCGAGTAGGCTCCCATTACAGGTTTGGATACAATTGATAGTCCGTCTGGCACATTCTTTAGCACCACTTTTTCATCTGAAAAATAAACTGGATTTACCGGCACCAAGTCCAATACAGAGTCCCTAACTACAAAGATCTCTCCGTTCTCGGTGAGCAAACTACGGTCTACCTCTATGGCGTTCGTTTCCTCCTTGGCCTTCAGATATGCCTCTAAGTACATGCCTTCGCGCAGATTGGGGTCATTGACCTCAATATATGCATTTATGGTTTGTGAGCCGAGGTCCACCCGTCCGTTTATTCTGGTAACCGTACCTTTATAGGTTTTAGCCTCATCTATACTCCTCAACTCTACTACTTCGCCAACCTTTAACAAATCACTATATGATTTGCTTATGGCCACCTCCAACTCATAGGAACTGGTATTTATAAACTCCCCTAATTTTTGCCCAGATCGCACCAAGCTGCCTTCTGTAACCAACGCTTCGGTCAACACCCCATTAAAAGGGGCCGTTATGGTGTATTTGGAGAGCCGCTGCTCCATATTCTTTAGATTGTAGTAATTGCTCAAAATTCCACGGCCCGAAATGAAGTACTTCTCCTTTTCCGAAGCCATTTCCGGAAGGGCCGGAACGCTTTTCTCCAAATCAAAATTAGCCAGATAGCTCTGCCACTTACCGTATACCTCCGGATAATCCAATCGTAAATCGGGCATTATGGAGGTTATAAGGTTATATAAATTACTCTTGGCAGACTGTACACTGGCATAATATTCCGCAGGGTCTATTTGTATCAACACCTCACCCCTGCCAAATTCCTGTCCGGGTTTAAACAACTTTTTACCGGGCCTAAAAATTCCTTGGACCTCGGCATATAGCTCTACCCTTCTTTTGGCAACAAGATTACCATTGGCCGGTACAACGATGGGGACATTACCATTCTTTACCGTTTCCACAAAAACGGTCTTTACCACTTTTTCCGGTCTTGGCCTTGGAGTCTTTTTACTGTCGACAATTTTTTTAGCGCCAAAAAAAGATCCTATGATCAATAGGACCCCCAAAACGGACAATGTAATTTTTCTTGTATTCATATGATAGGTAACGAGCTGGTTTGATTACAAAACTATCTATTAGTTTAAGCCCCCTTTGTTAAATGTATCTTAAAGTTATACATAAACCAAAACACAAAAAAAAGGGAATGTATAACACATCCCCTTTAACCAAACCAACTTAGATTTAAGTAAATTTTATTCCTCTATTTCATCCTCAAATTTTGTGTCGGCCATTCTTGTCCGTATTACATCAAAATCCCTGTATTTGTTCTCTTTTTTCTCATCTACCTTATCATAATCAAAAACAAGGAACTGGCCAGAATTCAATTGACCCATATTATCAAATGAAAAAATGTTGTTATTCTGAATTTGTAAAATCTGCAAACTTGCCAATTGACCAAATTCTTTTGGAATTTCCCCACCAAGTTCGTTATTGGCCAACACCAATTCTTTTAGTTGCCCCAATTTGCCTAGTTCTCCTGGAATGGACCCATATAACTTATTTTCAAAAAGCCCTAGACTTTCCAACTGGGAAAGCTCACCCAAAGAATTGGGTATGCGGCCCGTTAAATTATTGCTAGACAAATTAAGCTCTTTCAATTTTTGCATATTCCCTAGGCTTTCAGGGATTCTTCCGCTAAGGAAATTATTAAAAGCCGTTAGTTTCACCAATGCCTGTAAATTCCCTAGTTCTGAAGGTATCTCCCCTTCTAATCTATTCATTTCCAATTGCAAAACCTCTAATCTTTTTAATTCGGCCATGCTTTTTGGTATCTCCCCTCCAATTACATTAAAAGCAAGGTTTAAATGCACCAAATGCTTCAAGCCCCCTATTTCTTGAGGCAGGCTACCCACCAAGTTATTCCTAAAAAGATTTATTTCCACCACATGGCCTTTCTTAATGGTAACCCCATGCCAAGTAGATATATGGGCGTTTAAATCCCAAGTATTGTTCCAATTTTCACCTCCAGTGCTCTGATACAGGGCCAACAATATATTTTTTTCGCTTTTTGGAACCACAGCATATAAGGCTGATCCAAAAATCATACAACATATGACAATGGCCAATGAGCAGCTTGCTTGTAATTTTTTAATTTTCATGCTTCTATCTTTATTATTCTATATTATCTTCAAACCTTGTCTCCGCAGTTCTGATATCCTTTTCACTAGGCAAATTTTTTATATCAAAATCTCTAAAACCACTTTCTCCATCATAATCGAAAAGTGCAAAGTTTTCCGCGCTATTTACCTTTCTTAAGGAATGTTTGTCAAAA
>CAXAVP010000345.1:0-3836 GCA_963972175.1 uncultured Arenibacter sp. | reverse complement strand
TCATGGTTTTCCAGATGTTCTCTTGCTCCCATAATCTGGGTGTCTGGCAAACAAAAATCACCCAAAAGGGGCTCCCTCACCTTTGCTTTTTTAATTTCGTCCAAATTAAAGAGCTCATCCAGAGCCAATTCTATTTTATCTTTGAATGTACTTTCTCCATAATGTTGTTTCCGGGCCAAAAAAGCCCCAAAACCACTCATCACCGCATCATTAATGCGTTTCCCATAACGATAAATAGTACCAGGACGTGATTTTAATTTTGCCGAGGCATCGGCAAAATTCACAAAATATTCTCAGTTAATATATGCTTTATAGATATACTTGCCTATGTTTTGAACAAGCTCCTCTCCGTAAATATCAATTTTACCCTGGCTTCCCTTAAAAAGAAGTTCCAAGTAATCAAACAACTTGCCTCCAGCATGGCTCCAATAAGACGGCCCCTCTTCACAGCCGCCGTCATCCTTATAATAATTCATAAATTCATCAACGGAAAGCATACTTTTCTGCACATTCACACTTCGGGTTATGGAGTCTTTTTCTAAAAGCATAATGCAATTCAGAGCATTATAGTTACACCAGGGGTTCCAATTGTTGACCCTTTCATTGGTATACCCCATCCAACCAAAATCATTTCTAGTATAATACGGCTTTAGCATCTTTTTGTCTATTTCATATCTCAATCTTTTTAAAATTAAAGGGTTTACCTTGTCTATTTCCTCTTCCAAGAAATAATGGGTCCATGCCAAATTGGCCGCCACTTTTCCCACTCCCAAGTCAATGGTTGGTTCTAGTACATCGGGCAGCCCGGCTCCTGCCCGTTGAAGGGATAAATGTGCCGAATTGCCCCAATAGGTCTGCTCGCTATAATAGAAAATTCCATTAATGATATCTTTTAAAAATCGGCCTTTGCCTTCCACCAATTCAGCTAGTACCAAAGCTTCAAAAGCATGAATATTTTTCCGGTACGGTTTCTCCATAATGGTCCTATTACCGCTTTGGGTAAATTCCAAATAATGGGAAACAGGAATATATTTCCACTGATACGCCAAATAATTTTCTCCTTCAGCGACATAGGCATCCCTTAGATTTTGGGGAATCTTTTCCCATTCTGCACGGTTTTTATATGCTGGAAATGGCACCCAGGATTGGTCTTTTACAATATATTTTTTAATGGTATCATAGGGGTAATTACCACTTAGTAGGTTGCGGTAAGCCTGGGCATTTATAAACTGTACATTGCTAGTAAAAATAAAGAAGACAAATAGTAGTATTATTCTCATGCTATGGTTTGGTGGTTTTTTATTTAATGATACAAAACTTCAATTTAAAGGTTTTGCGCCAAAAGAGTAGCATTTACCAACTAATATATAATACGCCATTTCCATACCCAGGTCCCTGCTTCTTAAATTTTATAGCATCCTCTATTAATCATGAAATCTGAAACAAAAAAATATTTTTCTGGAATATAAAATTAATGTTAACCAACCAAGCAGTTGAGTATCATAAAAAAACTTAGGTATCACTTGTCAGATGCATTCAAGGCTTCCATATTCTTAATTTTATTGGTTTTATCGCTTATTTCGTGAATAACCTCATCAAGTTCATGGGCAGAAGTTGAGATTAGATCAAATAATTCCTCAACCGATAGATCGCCACCATCATATTCTTTAAATAAGTGAATCAAACCCATTATTCTAGCTAAAGGAGCACGTACCACGTGCGATTGTAGCCAAGCAATTTCTCTCAGATTTTTGTTGTGCTCCTTTATTTTTTCAAGATACTGTCTAGACGTGGTAACGTCCATTGCAGATCCAACGGAACGCAGTGGGGAACCCAGATTATCCCTAAGAATAAAACATCTATCTACCATATAGGCAATAGAACCATCCTCCAATACGATACGGTATTCATGCTCCCAAGAATCCTTTTCCTTATCTCCCAGACTATTATTAAGACTATCCCAAACACCGCCCCTATCCTCTGGGTGCACTTTTTTAAACCAACTATTGTCTTTATTAAAAGGTTCATTATTGGCAGGTTCCATATCGCTTTCCTCCGCATTGCTCCTGATCATTATATTTTTTTGATGATCTATTTCCCAAATCATTTCATTACTGGCCAACATCGCCAATCTAAACCGTTCATTACTAAGGAGCAATTGCTGTTCAAATTCCTTACTTTCGGTAATATCCTGTACCGTACCTTCTATGTGGGACCTTTCGCCCTGCTCGTTCAACTTTACTTGTATTTCTTCATGTACCCATTTTATTTTTCCTGTGGGCGTTAAAATTCTATGATCAAAGCTATGGAGTTTCCCGGGTACCATATTTCGAATGGGATCACCTTCCATTATATATCGGTCATCAGGATGTAGACAGTTCTTAACATTCTCAAAGGAGGGAACAAAATTTTTAGGGGTATACCCAAAGATATTATAAACCTCATCAGTCCATTGTTGGATATCCGAATCGATATTACGTCGAAAGTATCCAAGTTTCGCTATACTTTGGGCATATTGCAACCTCTCATAGGCCGATTTTAAAGATATCCGTGCAAGTTTATTTTCGGTGATATCCTTTGCTACGGCCACAATTAATTTCTCATCTTTTTTTACCGTCCCGGACCACACAAACCATTTCTCTTCTTTTTGGGCGGTAACCATCCTTACCTCCACACTTTCAGCAGATAAGTTCTGCATTAATGACGGCAAGTTTTCAGCAACTACCCCAAAATCTTCACTCTTTATAAACTGCTCGTAAGTAGCACCTACTACATCCTCTTCCCTGTAATCCAATGCCGCTAACAAGGCCTTATTCACCTTCTTGATCCGGGAGTCGAACCCAATTATACAAAATGGATCTGGAGAAATATCAAAGAAATTATGATATTCATCCTCCGTAATCCGCTGTTTTACCACCGCTCCCATCTCCTCTCCCAAGTCCGTTAAAAGGTATTGCTTGTTGGACAAAAAGCTCTTTGGGTGCTGGGAAAACAGTAGTATACAGCCTAAAAATTCTTCATTATAAAAAATAGGTATCCCGATGGCCGAATTTATTGAGGCCATTTCTGCCCCCTTCTGCCTTACACAATCCGAACTGTCCTTTATATTCCCCCACAGACAAATGCTTTCCGTTGTCCACACATTACCGGCCAGCCCTACACCTTCCCCTACGATATCCACTTTACAATCTTCCTGATAGAATTTTTTAATGGCTTTGCCCCGATATGCCTTGCCCCTTAGAATAAGCCGGGTCTCATCATTAGTTTTCAACCAGATTTCTCCTGCACAGATATTGGTAGAGGTTATCAGAATATCCATTGCATTGTCCAAACAATCGCTAAGATCACAGGGCTGTACTATTGCTTTGGATATGGAGTAGAGCATGTCTTTAGCCATTTTCTTCTCCATTTCATCGGTTACCTCCGTTGTATTAGCGACAATTCCTGCGATTATAGGGTCGGACAAATGATTGGTAAGAACCGTTTCTATCCACCTCCAATTCCCCTCACTATCCTTGAACCTATAAGGGGGTACGGATACATGCCTTTCATTTAAAGCTCTTGGCAAATACTCCTGAAGTCGAGGAATATCTTCCTCACAAATAAAATCGAAAGCGTTCTTTCCAATAAAATCCTCTGCATTTATACCTAAGACGGTTTTAGAATTTGGGGCAACATATTTATAGTTTACCCCACTGTCTACTATGGCGATTAACCCCTTACCCCTCTGCACCATAGTCTTAAATTTGTACTCGCTCTCTTCTAACTTTCTAAGGGCCTCAGTTCGGGCAATATGATTTGCCAAATTAGTGGTTAAGACATCCAATAACTGAAAA
>CAXAVP010000344.1:0-3852 GCA_963972175.1 uncultured Arenibacter sp. | reverse complement strand
ATATCCTCAATATTATCCAAATTGTATTTAGTATTATTGAAGGTAATACCATAACCTGGCTCTATTTCCAAAAGTTCCTTGTAGTTATAGGTAGTAGAGAAGAAGGGCGACACGTCAAAAGTCTTTGCCTTAAGCTCCACCCCGTTGGTAAAACTCACCTGTCTCCCGTAGTTTAATCTTGGTCTCAGGTTAAATTTAAGGGTATAAAGACTATCTTTTTTAATCTGCTTGGAATAACCAATACCTCCATACCCCCTGTAATTACCATCTATATTGGTATAACGTGTAGTCCTTAAAAAATTCTCATCGGTGGTAGATATCGCAGAAACCCTATCCTTCTGAATATCAAGTCCTGTATAGACAAATATCCCACTGCGTTCCTTCCAATTATAATTACTATAATTCAAATCCACTCCGTGATTTACGCTGGGCAACAAATTGGGATTACCAATAACCACATTTAAAGGGTTGTTTACATTGGGGACTGGCTGCAACTGGTTTACCGAAGGGATACTAAGCCCAGAGTTATACCTCAAATACAAGCGCTTGTTCTTGCCCATGGTATACCTGATACGGCTTCTGAACAATAAATTTTTATACGAATTGGAAAAGGAAGTTCCCTGAAGGAAATCCTCATTTTTAAGATCGGTAAGCACATAGGAGGCATTAACCCTTAAATTAAGTTTGTCGCCATTGTGGCGCAGGCCTACAAAAGGTGATTGCTGAATATTACCAAAATTAAAATCGGAACTCAAGCTTTCATTAAATTGGGTATAACCATTGGTCCCCTCCTCATAATTCATCACATCTTTGGAGTTGTCCCTTTGGTCATTTTTATATTCATAGCCAATATCCAAGAACAATTTAGTAGTTAATGGATGTCTATAGCGCGCCTCCAATTCATAGGAATTTCTTCTATTATTAATATCGGACAGTTGATTTACCTCCTCTACACTGGGATCATCGCCAAATACCTCTCTAGTGGAGTTAAGGTTGGAATTACTTCTGTTCTGGGAATTGTCATTGGAAAAAGAAAAGCTGATCAATTTCCCAATGGTGTCCAACTTTTTCATAACACCCATACGATTGGAAAAATTACGCTGAAAACCATCGTTCACCGTAATACGATCATTTGTATTAATAAGATCCCCATCCTCATCTACAGACACTGTATTGTTCCTATTCCTTGAGTTGGTCCTATTTACACTTAGAGAGGGCTGTACGGTAACACGTAGGGTTTTATCCACATCATACTCAATATTGGCCGCTCCACGGTTAGAATTGGTAGACCCATCAAAATTAGATTCGTTTTCTGTAAAATACCTGCTATCCGGCAGGATATTTTCCCTGGATGTTTTTTGGTCATTATAGGAATCACTGTATCCAAAAAAGTAATTGGCATCTATTTCATACACTCCTTTTTCAGAATTGGCATAGCTGGTCCCTAGGTTGGAAGAAGTGGTAATTCCGTTGCCAAAATTGTTGAAGAGTCCAGACTCCCGTGCGCCGGAATAACCTCCATTGGTATTCCCCACCATGTCATAAATCTCATCAAAGGAAAATCCGGAGTTGTTTATATTATTGGAACTGCCTATAAAACTCAACCTCTTTTTATTGTTAAAGTAGTTGAGCAGGGCATTTACCTGATACCTTTCATCCGTACCATATCCGGCCGCCAATCTTCCCAAATAGCCTTTATTCTTATCTTCTTTTATGGTTAGATTAATGGTCTTGCTCTCTCCGTCCCCGGCCTCACCTGAAAATTCCTGTTCTTTGGTCTTGGTATCGGAAATTTGGATTTTATCAATAATATCCTTTGGTAAACTTTTGGTGGCCACCTTGGGATCGTTACTAAAAAATACTTGGCCGTTAACCAATACCTGGTCTACCTCTTTACCGTTTACCGTGATCTTGCCATCACTGTCCACCTCTACGCCCGGCAGTTTTTTAAGCACATCCTCTACCGAAGCATCTGGCTTAGTTTTAAACGAATCCGCATTAAATTCCAGGGTATCCTTTTTAATGGTAATTGGAACCCTGTCCCCTACAATCAACACCCCTTCCAGCTCCTCGGCCATTTCCTCCAATTGCACCTGACCAAGGTTCACGTTTTTCTTAAGCGCTACGTTCATTACCAACGGCTTATATCCGTTGTAGCTAAAAATTACGTTAACTTCCTTGAGACCAGTATCGCCTTCCAATTCAAAGCTTCCCTTCTGGTCAGATATGGTGTAGGACACCAAAGTACTGTCTTTTAAAGACTCGGCATAGATAGTGGATGCCTCTAAGGGCTCTTTGGTAGTGGCATCAACAATTTTTCCGCTTAGGCTAAAGTCTTGGGAATAGGATACAACAGAAAATAAAAATAGGATAGAAAATAGAATTTTCGTCATTTGGTTAGTGTGTCTAGTGTTCTAGTTAATATGGTAAGTGTTCAAAAATATATCAACAGATACCAACTCCCCAAATGGTTAACAGAACTTTAAGACCCCAATGACCAGAATATCCCCAATGCCAATTTCCCTCCTTATTTCTTTCTCATAAATACCGTTACCGGCACTCCACTAAAATCAAAATGCTCCCTAAGCTTATTCTCCAAAAAGCGCTTATATGGCTCCCTTACATATTGCGGCAGATTGCAGAAGAAGGCAAACTGCGGATATGGTGTGGGCAATTGGGTACAGAATTTTATCTTAACGTATTTATCCTTATAGGCCGGTGGAGGATAGTTTTCAATTATGGGAAGCATAATATCGTTCAGCTTCCTTGTAACCACCTTTCTAGACCTATTTTCATAGACTTGGACGGCCGTCTCAATGGCTTTATAAATACGCTGTTTGGTCAAGACCGAAACAAAAAGAATAGGCACATCGGTAAAGGGCGCAATGGCCTCTTTTATCTTTTGTGTGTATTGTTTAATGCTATTGGTTTCCTTATCCGGTACCAAGTCCCATTTATTTACCAGTATTACAATGCCTTTATTGTTTCGTTGTGCCAGCCAAAAAATATTCTCCACCTGACCGTCAAAACCACGGGTAGCATCCAGCATTAATATACAAACATCCGAATGTTCTATGGCCCTAACGGATCGCATAACGGAATAAAACTCCAGGTCTTCCCGCACTTTGGACTTACGACGGATACCGGCAGTATCTACCAAATTAAATTCGAATCCAAATCTGTTGTATTTGGTATCTATACTATCCCTAGTAGTTCCTGCCACATCGGTAACAATATATCGCTCCTCGCCAATAAGGGCATTTATAAAAGAAGACTTTCCTGCATTGGGTCGCCCTACAACGGCAAAACGCGGCAAATTATCCTCTTCCTTTTCTTTTTCCGGCAATACTTTTACCAAATCGTCCAGTAAATCGCCCGTACCGCTACCATTGATACTGGCTATGGTATAATAATTACCAAGGCCCAAGGAATAAAATTCCACAGCATCTTCAGCCCTTTTATTATTATCCACCTTATTGACCACCAAGAATATAGGTTTATCTACCCTGCGCAGCAGCTTGGCAACGTCCTCGTCCATACCAGTGATGCCAGATTCCACGTCTACCATAAAGATTATTGCATCGGCCTCCTCAATGGCCAGCTCTACCTGTCGGTCTATTTCTTTCTCAAATACATCATCACTCCCCAGTACATACCCTCCGGTATCTATTACAGAAAACTCCACTCCGTTCCAATCACTCTTTCCGTAATGACGGTCGCGCGTAACACCGCTCACGGCATCTACAATGGCCTCTCTCCTTTGGATAAGTCGATTAAAAAATGTTGATTTTCCAACATTAGGTCTTCCCACTATGGCTACAATAGCACTCATACTTTTAATTTGATGCAAAA
>CAXAVP010000343.1:0-3875 GCA_963972175.1 uncultured Arenibacter sp. | reverse complement strand
AAAAGCCAAAAACAATCCCAGCTATATTTTTCATGAGCTATTTTTTAAAAGAATCTAGGTGTAAGTACCCGTCTATGCCTTGATATCAGCTCAAAACGCATAAAGACCTCAAAGGTACCGTCATTAAATTGAGTGCCGCCAAGCTCTGTAGTTTCGCGGTCATAGGCCATCCCCAACATGATTTTTTCGTTAACCTGAAAACCAAAAAGCGCACTTAGGGCCGTATCCCAACGGTAGGCGGCTCCTAAAGAGAACTTTTCGTTGTAAAGAAATGTGGCTGAAACATCTACTTGCAAAGGAGCACCGCCAACTGCCTTGAGCAATACCGCTGGTTTAAACTGCAAATCGTAACTAATATCCGTGACGAAACCAGAAATTAAATAATACTCCATATCTTCTTTTACCAAGTAGGAGTTACTCCCGTCCCCAGAATTAAAATGAACAGTCTGCATAAAATTGGGAACCGAAAGGCCAGTATAGAACCTATCTGTATAATAATAAATTCCGGCGCCAAAATTAGGGGAAAACTTCCTATCTACTCCAGTGTCATCGGGCGCAGCAAATCCTGGATTATAGTTCCTTAACTTGGTCAGGTTTACATCCAATAAATGACCTCCTGCCTTCAATCCAAAGGATAGTTTTCCTGTTTGGGATGTAGGCACGGCATAGGCAAAATCCACATTAAAATAAGTGTTTTGATTTGTTCCATTGCCTATTTCATCATTTACCACAGACAACCCTAAGCCTGCCCTTTTAGAAATAGGGCTGTTTAGGGTCAATGTCTGAGTGGTAGGCGCCCCATCAAGCCCAACCCATTGCGACCTGTAAAGGGCAGCAATACTGAAAACACCCCGGGATCCCACATAAGCGGGGTTTACCACTTGGGTGTTGTACATGTACTGCGTATACTGGGCATCCTGTTGTGCAACTGCCCCCAAAAAGGGGATTGCTATAAACAGAAGTGTTATAAGTACTTTTTTCATGTTGTTATATATCATTTTTAATAAATCGGCATCCAATTATTGGTTAATATAGAGATAGCCAGACTTTGAACTTTTATTACCGTCTTGAACATACTTTATGATATAAAAGTAGACGCCGGTTGGCAGTCCATCGCTATCTTGTAAAATGGCCTTTGTGTCCGATTTTCCTCTAAACACCCGCGAATCATTGTCGTAACCTTTTATACTGAAGACCAATATGCCATTCCTATTGTATATTTCCACCGTATTATCCGGAAAGCGCTCAATGTTCACTATTTCAAAGAAGCCATTAGGATCGCTTTTGGAAACTAGGTCGTTCTCTATAAAAATATCGTCCGTGACATATCCCCCCTCGGTATAATCAGAAATTCCATCACCATCACTATCCGCAAAATCTGATGGGTCATTGGGGTCGGTTGCATTTTCCCCGGTGGTTTCAACATAATCCGGTACGCCGTCACCATCGCTGTCCGTATAGTCGGTCCCATCATTAGGGTTTGTAGCAGGGTCGCCATTGATTTCCACATAATCTGGTACACCATCACCATCGCTGTCCAAAGCATCCTCTCCATTATTGGGATCTGTTACCGGACTTCCATTAGTCTCCACATAATCTGGAACCTGGTCCCCGTCACTATCGGCAAAATCAGTAGGATCGTTAGGGTCTGTAGCCGGATCGCCATTAGTCTCCACATAATCTGGAACACCATCACCATCACTATCTGTAAAATCAGTAGGATCGTTAGGGTCTGAAGCGGGGTCTCCATTTATTTCCACATCATCTGGAACACCATCACCATCACTATCTGTTATATCGTTTGGCGGGCCATCAGCATCTTCAACATAATCCGGAATACCATCACCATCTTGATCTCCAAAATCTTCTTCATCATTGGGGTCACTCCCCGGAGAGGAATTGCTTTCCACAAAATCTGGAACACCATCCCCATCGGTATCCGTATAATCGTCAGGGTCTGTGGGATCTGTGGGTGGCAGTGCATTGTTTTCCACAAAATCCGGCACACCGTCCCCGTCGGTATCGGTCGTATCTGTTGACACCAAGGCAAATGTAAATACACCAAATGAAGTTAGCTCTGCTGTTGTTATTTCGTTGTCCGATGGAGAAAATACTCCTCCCCGGTCTACCCATAGCTTCTTGGCTTCATCCCATTGTACCAGATGAATTTCCGATGTACTTGAATTTAATAGTTCTTCTGGTGTGGTCGCCGAATCCATACCAACTGTAAATGAAACAGAACCGGCCCCTTGTTTTCTTTCCAACAGCCAATATTCACTGTCATTTATAAAGCCTATATTCCCCTCCACCGCATTGTGGGGATATAGCTCATTACTATTTTCCAAAAAGTATTTTGAAACAAATATGGAGCTAGTATCGTCAGAGGCGGAAACCTTGTTATTTCTATAAAAGCCACCGCTACCAGAAGGGAATACAAATGCGCTATTTCCTATTTTTTCAACAGAACCTTCTACATAACTAAGATCAGATACGCCGGTATGTATGGCCGTATCCTGGAAAACAAAGGAACCTCCATTGCCCTCATTTTGAACAACCCCACTTACAAAGTGTGCCTCGTTCACCACACTAATGCTACCACTCAAAACAAAAGGATTGAAAGATGATGTATTATTAAAAACAACATCAAAAAAGGTGATTGCGCTACTACCTGAAATTTCCTGTTGGCCACTTCCCTGTAAATAGGTAACGCCTTTGGAGGAATTTGATTGGTAAGAGAAAGTACCCTCATTATTTAAATCCTTGTATAAGTAGAGTTCCCCATTATTGTGTAATACACCTAAAGAGGTATTATTGAAATTATCTAGAGAACTTACCTCCGTCCCAGAGACTATTGTAACTACTCCTTTGTTAGTCACTTGAGCCTGTACTGACAACATCCCCAATAACAATAACCCCGGTATTAACTTAATCAATTGATCCATTTTCTTTATTTTTTTGATTTAGAGGCATAGGAAATATTCATGCTACCCAAGATCAATAGGTATCTACAATGGTATACAGTTGGTAGGCACGGTTTATAGGCCTAGTCTCAATATCTCCTCCTCCATTAACGACGTGGTTGTGATTACCTCCAGAACCTGTATTTTCACTTTTACTAGCTCCGTCCTCATTATTAAGTACATAATCAGATGCTGTGCTCCCCGCCGCTTTCACCTCACTGGCCGTATCCCCATAAACTGTATGGGTATGACTGCCAGAATAATCGGTAGTGAAATTTGAAGTGGGCCGGGCTGTTGCATAGCCTTGATAGATTCCTTCACTACCAGCGTTCCCTCCCGTATTCCTTAAAAACATACCATTCACGTTAGTTGGAAAAACTATATCGTTTCCGGATACAAACTCTGGGTATTGAGCGGCCCATATTGGATACTGGACGGCTCCGTTGACAATGGTACCTGGGGTAACTGCCAAGTATCCGTCAGCCTCCGCTTTTCCAGATTTTGCATATACAAATTCTCCTATCCTTTTTGAAGCTGGCGTTGTTGCCCATTCTGGTGCGGTACCGGCAGCATTCATTCTTAAATATTGGCCAGCAGTACCTTTTGGGAAGTTTACCCAGTCTGTACCGTTGTTGTAAAGCATGGATCCCTCCGCTTCACCTATAACTTGAATTTTGGTTCCATCTACTGCATTATCACTGATCTTGGCCGTTGTAATAGCCGCATCCGCAACTTTCGCAGTGGTTATGGCCGCATCCGCAACTTTTGCAGTCGTAATGGAATTATCACTGATCTTCGCAGAAACAACCGCATTATCAGCTATTTTGGCGCTAAGGATACCGCCGTCCTTTACTTGTACTCCGTTGGTGGCATCCACCTCCAGCGTGGAACCGTCCACATTGACCTCTAGGTCCA
>CAXAVP010000342.1:0-3909 GCA_963972175.1 uncultured Arenibacter sp. | reverse complement strand
GGAGCTCCTTTATCTCCTGATAAACAACAGGATGGTGCGTATGATGATTATTTTCAGCAAGCTTCACAAAATAGGATATCCATAGATGGTGTGGATAAAGCTTATAGTTCTACCTCTTCTTTTGCAGAAAAGTTAACACGTACAGGAATAAATTATACATACCCTACTAGACCAGGAGGGCGCTTGATCCAAAAGCTAAACAACCATCCACCATTGGAAATAATTTTAGGGTCTTCTGCGGAAACTAATTTGTATTTGGCAGAATTTAAGTTATTGGGAGCCAATATTTCCGGGTCTGCACAAGCCTATTTTGATCTAAGGGTAGAGCTATCTGTTAGGAGAATGGATGCTTTGGCTAAAAGTACTGAAACTTTTTACTATGAAAGTGATCCTGTATATGAAGATGAGACCATGGCAGAAATGGCTTCAACAAAACTTAAGGAGAATGAAATTTCTGATTTATTGGCTCAGCCAGCATACGATTTGTCTACAGATGGATTGGAGAAAGTCTATATTCAGCAATATATCAACTTTGCTGCCACTCCTCATGATGTTTACACAACAGTAAGAAGATCCGGTATACCTAAAGTGGGTAGTTCTATTCTGCCTTGGGAACCCATTTTGGCGGCTGGTTCTGAATTGAGTATACCAAGACGTTTTGAGATTGGTACCCCAACGGAGGACAATGTGAACTTTGAAAATGTACAGCAGGCTTATGATGAGCAAGGCTTTACCACAGGTACAAACGATCCGAGTATTCTAAATACGGAGCGCATTTGGTTCGATGAAAACAACCCAAATTACGGAGAAGGACCAAATAATTAGTCTATATTGAGTTAGTTTTAATCAGGGTCGACCCATTGTGGTCGGCCCTTTTTTTGTTACTATCATTTTATATTGAATAAAATTAGTGAATGTAGCACCCCTTAAAATAACATTGGTCCATTAGCATTTCTAAATTGATTTTATTGGGTAATAGGGTAAACTTTCTAATTCACCTAGGCTTATTTTTTTGTTTTGGATTATGAGGAAGGCCTTATCTCCTTCCAGTGAGCTAAGTCAAGTCTTTCCCTATAACAAAATAGGGCACAAAAAAAACCTTAAAACCAATAATCATATGGTCTTAAGGTTTCTTAATATAATGCTAGTTTGTTAGGTTAAAATGCACTATCTATAATTTATAGGCATTGAGAGCCCATCACAGAAATAAACAGACTATTCCTTTAAATAATAGAAATGTCCGTCTTCTGCTCCTATCAACAAATTTGGTTTCCCATCCTTGTCCCAATCCACTACAGTAGGGCTGGTGGTATGTCCGGCCAATTTGGTGTTCACTATATTTCCTTTGTGCTTAAAGATGGTGTTTCCTTCCTTCTCTCCAAGGTTCTCATACCACTCTATATTGGTGCTATTGGCCAAAAGATCCATGTCTCCGTCCCCGTCCCAATCGGCAAAGGCAATTTTCCTTCTGCCACTACCTCCGGCTTCACGCTCATTTAAACGCAGTAGGTTGTTGTTAAGTTTGGCATCTGCATTTTTAAAGATGCGCTGACCGGGTTTAAGGTACAACCTTCCTCTTTTTTTAAATCGTTCAAAAAATGCCAAATAGCCCTCGTGGTCCAACATTACCAAATCCATTAGGCCATCTTTGTTCCAGTCTATGGCGTAAGGAGTGGTCCTCCATTGTGTAACCAACTCGTCCTTTTCAGGGTTCCACCAATTCCATTTTGGTTTTGGAACTTGGTTTTTTTTCCAATCCACTTTAACTCCACCCATTTTGGTTAGTTTGGGTGCTCCTTTAGTGCCTGTGTTTTTATACCATTCTATTTTTCCGAAAATTGAATTTAAAATAATATCCTTACGCCCATCGCCATCCCAATCAGCAACTGACAGGGTGGTATATCCCCATTTGCGTTCGGCCGGACCTTGTATGGATCCGCTTTCTCCCGCCAATACCCTTATAATTTCCCCATCTGCTTTTAGATAAACCGGTTCTTTCCAATCCGGTGTGTCACCACCATCCAAATTTTCTATGAATCCAATATAGCCAGCGGAGTTTCCGCAGATTAGGTACTCATCGCCGTCTTCGTCCCAATCTACACTAAAAGGGGTAACCAAGGCGCCAAATTTTAGGAACTGACTCTTTTGTTTAATGTACACAGGGGACTTAAATACAGGCATATTATCTGTGGTTTGTCCCGTGTTTTCTATAAATACAACCCTGCCGTCCTCATCGCCTACGATTAGGTCTATTTTTGAATCCTTGTTCCAATCAATAGCCACTGGCCTCATCATCTCCAAATCCATTTTTAAGAGGCCCTCTTTATTCTCTAGAAATCTCCCTTTGGAATAGACAGGTTTTTCCCTACTTCCAATATTTTCAAAATAGGTAAATCTATCAACAAACTCCCCACAAATTAAATCAAGATCGCCGTCCCCATCAAAATCGGCCATGTTGGGCGTAGTATTGCCATATACATCTATGGGTTTGTTATCTGCCAGTATTTTGCCACTATTAATATAGTTGCCATTTTCATTGGTAAGTAGATATAGGTAGCCTCTGAGGTCGCCGTTGGTCCATTCCCCTTTGTCATTAAAGGCATTGTCCCAACCGTATTCGCTCCAATCATCTATTCCTACAATGAGGTCCATATCCCCATCGTTGTCGTAGTCAACATACTTCCAATCGCTAAAACGTTCCTTGTACTGGTCTAGAAGTTGGGAAGCCTGATATAGGCCTTCGGGCCTGGTATATCCATATTTTCTGAAATTGTGGTATTCCAAACCAACACCCAATACCCTTGGTTCTTCCTGCACATAAGAGATAGCCACATTTCTCATGCCAGGGCCTAGCTTTATGGGTGCATCAAATACAGGAATACCATTTTCTACTACACTGTTATTTTTAAATAGAAAAGTGCCGTTAAAAGGGACGTCGGTACAGGAGATTACCATATCCAGATCTCCGTCCTGGTCATAGTCCATTGGTAGGGGATTGGCCCAGAGACCTACTGCCAAATCTTTGGTGGAGGAGGTATCCTTATACTCCAGTCTCATTAAGGGTTCATCTGGGGTTTGTGCGTAGGAAATAATACTGGCCGTAATCAAAAGGCATTGGGTTAATCGTTTAAGCTTCATAGGTAGTTTATTCTATAATATTATGGTTTGTAATGAGTCGATAATTAAAATTTTCAAATTAGCACTTATTTTTTAATTGACCAATATTTTATGTTTTTGGGTGTACACGGTTGTATTTCAGGTTTTAACTGATTTTAAATTACCCAAGAAAACGGATAAAGAAAGGAGTGTTCAAAAAATAGGTGATGGTTGAGCTAAAAAAAGATTCATTTTTTGTCAAAAGTTTTGGGTATAATTGTTTGAACTTTCCTATTTTTGCAATCGGATTTTCGGGATGTGGCCCTTCGTCTACGCTCAGGACGGGCTGCTCCACAGAAGATTCAATGTTGAATTGAGGACTCTGAAAAAAAAATATAGTACTGAGCAAATTGAAGTATCGGGATGTGGCGCAGTTCTCGCAGGGGAGCGGGACAGGCCCGGTAGCGCATCACGCTAATGGCGTGATGGTCGCTTGACATAATGGAATTTTTAGTTTACATATTGTATAGTGAAACGGCCGACAGGTATTATGTGGGTCAGACGAACAATATTGAAAAGCGGTTATCCACCCACAATAATGTTGGTAAAAAGTATACCTCCAAGGGGAGACCGTGGGTTTTGGTAGAAACTTATCCTTGTACTGATCGTTCAGAAGCGGTGCAATTGGAAAGGAAGATAAAGAAAAGAGGTATCAAACGATATCTTGGCGAAAAATAATTTTTCGGGATGTGGCGCAGTTCCCGCAGGGGAGCGGGACAGGCCCGGTAGCGCATCACGCTAATGGCGTGATGG
>CAXAVP010000341.1:0-3949 GCA_963972175.1 uncultured Arenibacter sp. | reverse complement strand
TATTCATCAATGTAATTTAAAGCACAAAGAAAATTATTTTTCTCTTCAGACCCAACTTTTGAGATTGATCCCTTCTGTGCTAGTTCCATAGTTATACACGTATCCAGCGCATGCACTTAATTTCAATAAAAAACCAGTAAAAGTTGCTATATGTAGCGTTTCATGTTATATTTCCGTTTTAATCCAAATCATTTGAGGAAATCCTTTTCTTTATTAGCTTAATCCTTTAAATTAAAGAATTGGCTTAGTTAAGTGTTTAGGAAATGGTATTCTTAATGGGTTGAAGTGGTTTTGATGGTGTCAGGCTTGTCATGTAAATTGTTGGCTACGGATAAGTAAGGCTGGGGCTATTTTTTCGTTTTCACGATGGATGGTGTGCTAAGAATTATGGTAATTGAACAGGTGCTTTAATAATAGCGGAAGATTTTGATATTAATTTTATTACATGAAAAAATACCAATCAACAAATATAAATAACCAGTTACATTATGGATTTACGCAACTTTTTAAGGTTTTGTGATTTTCCGATTTTGGCCGTAATTTATTTGTCTTCTACAATGGCTATGGCTCAGAAACATCAAAAAGAACAGTCTGGCGGTCTAATTAAATCGCCTTCTGATTTTAATGCTGATTTTGGGAAGGTAAAGTCAAGGGTGAGTTATGTTCCAGGGATTAAGGTGATAAGAGGGGAGACCCATGTGATTGTTCCGGAACAAGGATTTTTCTGCCCTGCTGGCAGTGTTTTTAAATTTAACAATGGGGATATTCAGGTTTTTGACAGACGCTCCAGTGATGGAGGAAGGACGTGGCGGCAGGTTTCCCATATTCTGGAAAATTCTACCTACCAGTTTCCTGGGCCCGAAGGGGAAGTGATTATGTTTCAATCGGATAATAAGGCGGGAGGTTCAACTAGTGCAGGAAGACCGGAAATTTCTTTACAAAAGACGGGTGAAGAAGGGGTTTTGGAAGCTAATTTCTTTCGTTCAAAGGATAATGGGTTAACTAGGATAAGTGACCCTGCTAGGATTTATTTACCTTCAAGGTTTACGGATTGGTCGGGGGTTTTATGTCGTAATATTGTTGGACTTAATGATGGGAGTCTTCTTATGAGTATGTATCTCAGAAGTAGCGTCAGGAATACCATTGAGCATAAATTTCGCAACATTGTTCTAAAATCCTCGGATAAGGGTAAGTCTTGGCATTACCTATCAACGGTGGCTTTTGATATGTCCGAAGATAATAGAGGGGAAGGTTTTAATGAGGCATCCCTGCTGGTTCTTCCCGATGGAAAAATCAATTGCTTTATGAGGTCGGGTGCAAGCTACCAAGCTTCGTTGGGTAGCTTTAATGATAACAATTGGGATAATAAAATGCCTTTTAGCTTTGGGCAACAAACCCCTATTTATAAATCCGTTTCCGTTGATGGTGGTGAAAACTGGAGTGTCCCGGATCCCATAACTTCCCATGGTGTTTGGCCAGATGCAACTCTGATGGAAAATGGAATTACGGCCTTGGCCTATGGGCGGCCTGGCAATTGGATTATGTTCAATAAAGATGGGAGTGATACCTGGGGGCCTATTATACCATTCTACAACGATCTTTATCCTCCGGATTGTGGTAATTATGTTTCCATTGCTGAAGTAGCTCCGGATATTTTGCTGGTAGTTTATTCTCGCACCAACCCAAACGATCATTGGAAAAGCGAAATAGTGGGCACGTATTTTAATGTTAAGTCTTGGATTGAGAAGTAGTTGGTTTGACTTGATGGTTTGATTGTTAAAAACGAAAGAAAGGTGGTGAATTTAAAGGTTTGCTACGTATTTCTGATACTTACAATTTTGTATAAATTGTGTTTTAGGTAAAAGGGAATAAACATAAAGATCTTACCACGTATGAAAAAATGATTTAAGCGCAAATTCTGCGATGTTTTGTTGAATTGTTCCCTATTGTAAACCTAACTTTATAGGGCTGTTGGAGGGTATCTTTTTTAGAATAAATAACTTAGATTATTGTTTGATATAAAAAATATGTATATTTGCGGTGCTGAAAGAATATAAAGTATTCATGAGGGGACAATTTGTCCCCTCTTTTATTACTATACTTTAATTGAGGCAGGGTAAAAAAAGGCTTTACATTTTTTTCAAAGCCAATATCCCACACGGTTTTGCTAAGGTGGAGTATGTTGGTGTCTGGAAAGGGCCGCTGTAAATAAAACCGAAGTGTATGTTGAAGGAAAAAGTTACTGCTCTTCTAGAAGAGGCTTTAAAGGAGGATCAATCCCTATTTTTATTGGACTTCTCTGTGTCTGCGGACAATAAGATAAAGGTTATCCTGGACGGTGATAACGGTGTTACCTTGCAGGACTGTATGAATGTTAGTCGGGCCATAGAGCACAACTTGGATAGGGAAGAAGAGGATTTTGCCTTGGAGGTTGCCTCTGCGGGTGCTGCCTCTCCCTTAAAATTGCCTAGACAGTACAGCAAAAACATAGGTAGGAAGCTTGAGGTAAAAACCCAGGAAGAGGAGTTTGAGGGTAAGTTGACCGAGGCTTCCGAAAGCGATATTACCCTGGAATGGAAAGTTAGGGAACCCAAACCCGTGGGAAAAGGGAAAATTACGGTTCAGAAAAAGCAGACCATCGCAATTTCTGATATAAAAGAAGCTAAAGTTGTATTAAAATTTTAATTGTAGTTCAAAAATGGAAAATATTGCGCTAATCGAATCCTTTTCGGAATTTAAAGATGATAAATTCATAGACAGGGTAACGCTAATGGCGATCTTGGAGGATGTTTTTAGAAACGCGTTAAAGAAGAAGTTTGGGTCCGATGACAATTTCGATATTATTATCAACCCGGATAAGGGGGATTTGGAGATATGGAGAAATAGGGTTGTGGTGGAAGATGGAGAAGTGGAAGATCCCAATGAGGAGATTTCTCTTTCCGAGGCTAGAAAGATAGAACCGGATTTTGAGGTAGGAGAGGACGTGTCCGAAGAGGTTAAGCTTATTGATCTTGGTAGAAGGGCCATTTTGGCGTTGAGACAGAATTTGATCTCTAAAATCCACGAGCACGACAATACTACGATATACAAGCAATTTAAGGATCTTGAAGGTGAAATATATACGGCGGAGGTGCACCATATAAGGCACAAGGCCATTATTCTTTTGGATGATGAAGGGAATGAGATAATTTTGCCTAAGGACAAGCAAATTCCATCGGACTTTTTTAGAAAGGGCGATAATGTTCGCGGTATAATCGAAAGTGTAGAACTAAAGGGGAATAAGCCCACTATAATTATGTCCAGGAGTTCTCCATTGTTTTTGGAGCAATTGTTCTTTCAGGAGATACCGGAAGTCTTTGATGGTTTAATCACTATTAAGAAAGCTGTTAGGATCCCAGGGGAAAAGGCTAAAGTGGCTGTTGATTCCTATGATGATAGAATTGATCCGGTAGGTGCCTGTGTGGGAATGAAAGGTTCCAGGATTCATGGAATAGTCCGTGAATTAGGGAATGAAAATATTGATGTAATCAATTGGACCGGTAATCCACAGTTGTTGGTGACCAGGGCATTGAGTCCGGCAAGGGTTTCTTCGGTGAAACTGAATGATGAAAAAATGACCGCCCAAGTATACTTGAGGCCAGAAGAGGTTTCCAAGGCCATTGGTCGTGGAGGTCATAATATCAGATTGGCTGGTCAACTAACAGGGTATGAGATAGATGTGTTCCGTGAAGGTGTTGAGGAAGATGTGGAGCTAACCGAGTTCTCTGATGAAATTGAAGCTTGGATTATTGAGGAATTCAAGAAGATAGGTATGGATACCGCTAGAAGTGTTTTGGAGCAAGATGTGGATGATTTGGTAAAAAGAACCGATCTTGAAGAGGAGACAATTTTGGAGGTTGTGCGAATTCTTAAGGAAGAATTAGAAGATTAAACTATATATTAGCAGTAA
>CAXAVP010000340.1:0-3974 GCA_963972175.1 uncultured Arenibacter sp. | reverse complement strand
ATCATCTTTTTGGTCTCCTCATACTTATTGCCAAGAAGCATATTGCTGTATTTCAGGAAATTGTTCTTCAATTTTAGGCTATCGTTCTTGGCCTCCAACTTTCTAAGCTCCGTTTTGTATTCCTTGAGTTTTTCAACTGTGAAGTTCAATCTGCCCACAGAATCCAACAATTGCTGAACGCGATACTTGGAATCTTGCAATTCAATCTCGTTCACCTCGTTAAGGGCGGACAATCGGTCTACATCAGACTTCATCAAGGTAAGGTCTTTTATCAATAGTTCTTTCTCTTGTTCCAGAAAGCTGATTCTGCTTTTAGATTGGGCATAACTATAATAAAAGGCAATAAGAATACCCAATATAATGGCTGCCAAAGCGGCAAGTATTATCTTATAATTAAATTTATTATCTTCAATATCCATCTAAAAGCATGCGTATTAAGTAGGTTAACTGTAATAAAAATCTGTGTATTACAAGGTTTCAAATATACTAAATGATATAAATACCATCCTTGTACCCCCCCTGTGTTTTGGATGTAATGCACTATTATCTAGAGGAGAAGTACATTTATGTACCGTTTGTCGCAATCAACTGCCACTCACCGAATATAACTTTAACGCAGAAAACAGTGTTGACCGTGTCTTTTATGGTAGAATTAACATAATTAAGGCCAGTTCTTTCCTGTTTTTTACAAAAAAAGGCATTGTAAAGAACCTTATTCACTACCTTAAATATAAAAATCAGGAGCAAATTGGTTTATTTTTGGGAGACTGGTATGGTCATCTTTTACAGCAAAACAATTTTTTGACCCATATAGATCTAGTTGTCCCCGTACCCCTGCACCGTAAAAGGCTCAGAAAAAGGGGCTATAACCAAGTGGCCTTATTTGCTAAAACTATTGCCCACCATATAAAGGCAGAATACCGGGATGATATTCTCCTTAAGACTGCCAATACAAGAACCCAAACCCAAAAATCCAGATTATTAAGGTGGCAGAGCAAGCAGGCCCTTTACATACTGTCCGACCCAAAGTTGCTGGCCCATAAAAATGTACTCCTAATAGACGATGTTATTACCACTGGGGCCACAATGGAAGCCTGTGCTACTGCCCTATCACAATCCCAAGAGGTAAATATCTATCTTGCCTCTATTGCCATTGTTCCTTAATTTTACCATTCTACAAATTAGTTGTTTCTTTGTTGCATATTTTCATTAGTACTATGATTCAACGTATTTTAGGGATATTATTTTTGGCCATAACAGTCTCTGCCCTGGTACAGTGTGCCCGCAGGGGCACTCCTAGTGGGGGTCCCAAGGATACCGATCCACCCGTTCTGGTAAAGGCAGAGCCGGAAAACATGTCCATCAACTTCAAGTCGAACAAGATTAGATTATATTTTGACGAATACGTTAAATTAAAGGATATAGACAAACAGCTCATAGTCTCCCCTCCCTTAAAATACACCCCATTGATTACCCCACAGGGGTCGGCCAACAGGTTTGTAGAAATCATCATCAAAGACACTTTAAAGGAAAACACTACCTACACCTTTAACTTTGGTCAGAGTATAATTGATAATAACGAGGGAAACCCTAGCTCCTATTTAACCTATGTTTTTTCTACTGGTGATTATATAGACTCCCTAAAGGTTTCCGGAGTGGTAAAGGACGCCTTTAACAAGGATGCAGATACCTTTATTAGCGTTATGTTGTATGAGATAGACAGCACTTATACGGATTCTACCATCTACAGACAGCCTCCAAACTATATCACCAATACGCTGGACAGCACTACAATTTTTCATTTAAAAAACCTTAAGGAAGGTAAGTATGCCATTTTTGGGGTAAAGGACGAAGCCAAAAACAATGTTTTTGATCAAAGAACGGATAAAATAGCCTTTTTAAAGGACACGGTATCCCTGCCTACCGATTCTATTTATCTGTTGACAATGTTCAAGGAAAAACCGGACTACAGTATTTCGGTGCCAAATTATGCGGCTAGTAACAAGATAATTTTTGGGTATCAGGGCAACGCCAATGATATTGTTATAAATAACCTTTCTACCCTGCCCGATACCGTTAAAACCGTGATCCTAAAAGAGCGGGAAAAGGATACCTTAAATTATTGGTTTACTCCTTTTGAGGCAGATTCATTGGTTTTTACCGTTACCAATACCAAGGAGGCATTAATAGATACTTTTACAGTTAAAACAAAAAAAGCGGCCATGGATAGCTTGGTCCTACAAGCCAATCAGCGTGGAAGCCTAACCTTTGGGCAACCTTTTTTCATTGGATCCAATACGCCCCTTACCAAAATAGACAGTACCAAGGTATCCCTTATGAACAAGGATTCCAGCCTTGTAGATTTTGATATGACCTTGGACAGTTTGGGCAACAAAATAGATTTTGATTTTGAGGTAGCGCCAAACGAGAATTATGTTTTGGATCTGCTCCCTGGGGCTGTGGAAGATTTTTTTGGTACGGAAAACGATACCCTGTCCTATAAATTGTCGACCAAGAGTTATGCAGACTTCGGAAATTTAAGCCTTACTTTGGAAGGGCCTGCCCGTTACCCTATAATCGTTCAAATGACCGATGAAAAAGGGGTGACCAAAAAAGAATTGTATGCTACCGAACCCAGGGTATTTGAGTTTACCAATATTGATCCCGCCAAATACTTGATCCGTGTCATCTATGATGACAATGGCAATCAAAAGTGGGATACGGGGAACTACCTACAAGGCATACAGCCAGAAAAGGTTAGTTATTATCCCAATACGGTGGAAGTACGTGCCAACTGGGAACTGGAACAGACCTTTATTCTTTTAGATTAAAGTGGTCCCTATCATCCAAAAATTTTAGCTTTTCCCTAGTCTGTATTAAATGATCTTTTTGAAGGGAGGCATATAGCACCATTTCCTTTTCTGAAAAAACCAAGGTATCCCCCAAGGAATTATAGGCCGCAGAATGCCCGGAATAGGCATGCCCCAGTTGGTCTGTCCCAATTCTATTGACACCCAAAACGTAGGCCATATTTTCTATAGCTCTTGCCTTTAGCAGTGCGTCCCAAGCATTGATCCTGGAGTGTGGCCAGTTGGCCACATAGATAAGTACATCGTAATCTTCGGTATTTCTGGACCAGACAGGAAAGCGCAGATCATAACATATAAGCGGACAGATCCTAAATCCTCTGAAATCCACTATCATTTTCTTTTCCCCTCTACGATACACCTTATCCTCTCCGGCAAGTGTAAAGGTATGGCGCTTATCATAATAGCCCTTTATTTCCTCTGGCCCTACAAACCAAAGTCTATTATAATAACGCCCATCTTCATTGTACACCATACTTCCCACCAGACCAACATTCCTATCCTTAGCCTCTTGCTGCATCCATTGAACTGTTTTATCTCCTTCTTCCTTATCTATGTTTTTTGGGTTCATGGTGAAACCAGTAGTGAACATCTCGGGAAGTATCACCAAATCCACATCCGGGGCAATAGCATCCATTAGTTTTGAAAAGTGCCCCCTATTTTTAGCGGGATCCTCCCAAAAGATGGAAGATTGGACAAGTGCAATATTAAGTGCTTTTTCCATTCGCCTGTGCTTAATCAAAATAAACTTCGGCCGTTTCATCCAAGGCCAACTTATACAATTGTTTAATTTGCGATTTTAAAATTCGGTCTTCAGATAATTCGGGCAGATTATCTATATCAAAAAAAGTGGTGTCCTCCATGTCAAATCCGTGCCTCAAACCCCCGTTTTTTACTGTACAGAGAAATACAAATTTATATACGTAAAAGGGCTGTGGCGGATGCTGATAGCACCGTTTATCATAGACTGCCAACAATCTGTCCACTTCGGTAACCAAACCCGTTTCCTCTTCTATTTCCTTCTTTACTATTTCAGAAGGTGTATATCCAATATCGGCCCAACCACCGGGAATGGACCATTTGCCATCAACACTTTCCTTTGCCTTC
>CAXAVP010000339.1:0-4003 GCA_963972175.1 uncultured Arenibacter sp. | reverse complement strand
TCCTTTCATGCCCCCCATCATCTGCATCATTTTCTTTCCGCCACCACCTTGCATCATTTTCATCATTTTACTCATTTGATTAAACTGCTTCAACAGTTGATTTATCTCCTGAATACTGGTTCCACTACCTTTGGCTATACGTTTTTTACGACTGGCATTTAATTTTGATGGGTTAGACCGCTCATCCGGGGTCATAGAGTGAATAATAGCTTCAATATGCTTAAACGCATCATCATCTATATCCAATCCTTTCAATGCCTTTCCTGCCCCAGGTATCATTCCCATAAGGTCTTTTAGGCTACCCATTTTTTTAATCTGCTGTATCTGACTAAGGAAGTCGTCAAAACCAAACTTATTCTTGGCTATTTTTTTCTGTATTTTCCTAGCCTCCTCTTCATCAAACTGTTCTTGTGCCCGCTCCACCAAGGAAACAACATCCCCCATCCCTAGGATACGCTCGGCCATACGGGAGGGGTAGAATACATCTATAGCATCCATCTTTTCCCCCGTACCAATAAACTTAATGGGCTTATCAACTACCGATTTTATGGAAATAGCGGCCCCTCCACGGGTGTCCCCATCCAACTTGGTAAGTATTACCCCGTCAAAGTTAAGTACATCATTAAATGCCTTGGCCGTATTAACAGCATCCTGACCTGTCATGGAATCTACCACAAACAAGGTTTCCTGTGGCTCTATGGCTTTGTGGATATTGGAAATTTCGGTCATCATTTGCTCATCTACCGCCAATCGACCAGCGGTATCTATGATCACCACATTAAACCCATTGGCTTTCGCATGGGCAATACCGGCCTTTGATATGGCCACTGGATCTGTATTTCCCTTATCCGAAAATACTTCCACCCCTATTTGCTCACCTACAACGTGAAGCTGATCTATCGCAGCCGGCCTGTATACATCACAGGCTACCAACAACGGATTCTTCGTCTTCTTTGTCTTAAGGAAGTTGGCCAATTTACCGGAAAAAGTGGTTTTACCAGAACCTTGCAATCCAGACATCAGTATAACCGATGGTGCCCCGGAAAGATTGATCCCTTCGGCATCACCTCCCATAAGTTGGGTAAGTTCATCCTTTACCAGCTTCACCATTAATTGACCGGGCTGTAGGGAAGTCAATACATCCTGCCCCAGTGCTTTTTCCTTGACCCTATTGGTAAATTCCTTTGCTATCTTAAAGTTGACATCCGCATCCAATAAAGCTCTTCGCACCTCTTTTAAGGTCTCCGCAACATTGATCTCCGTAATTTGTCCATGCCCTTTTAGAACATGTAACGCCTTATCTAACTTTTCACTTAAATTATCGAACATAGTCTTACTGTATTATCAGGAAGCGCAAATTTAAGAATAACTCCGGTAAGTGTGAAGTTTGTACGGAAAAATATAAAAGCAAAAAAAAGGGCAGCTTCACAATGAAGCCACCCTTTTCCAAAAATTGGGGCAAATTTATTATTTCTTTTCAAAAACCAGTATTTCTACATTGTTCTCATTAACCATCTTAAGCTCTATGCGATCAGTGGTTGCCGAAACAATTTTCCAGTCATCCATTAACACCTGCATAGCTGTGGCCAATCCAAAATTTAAATAGCATTTCAACTCCCCTTCACTATCCCTGATAATCCTCCAAAGTCCAGGGTAGCTAGGTCCAGTTTCGCCAGTAGTAACACTAACAGAAAGTTGGGCCTGGAATGCAAAAGTAAATGCAGCAAAATTCTGGGTCTCATCCTTATCTCCCTCGGTATATTTAGCAACTAGCCATTCACCGCCCATCATAATATTTCTTATTTCGGCAACATCATCATCATCGCTATTATCATCACAAACCCTTTCCAAGATAAGCTCATACTGGGTATCTTCTATATTAAACTTTAAGCGCTTATCCCTAAGGTCCGACAATAACCACTCAAAACTAACCCCTGGCTCATCGCCCATGGTAATGGCCATCACCAAACGTCCTTGGGCATTGGTTGTTATGGCCCATTCGCCTTCAGAAATATTGGATTCATTGCTTAGCGTAACCACACCTTCCGCATGAAAATTAAATTCATAACCTAGGAGTCGGTCTACATCATCACCATTAAGTTTTACCTTTTTAATGACCCAGCTACATTCTTTTAAAACCTCCCTTAGAGTATCCGGTTCATTGTCTACAATATCACAAGCCTTATGCATAATTATACGCTCTCCTTCACCTGCGTAGAGCTTAATCTTACCATTTTCCAAATCATATACAAACCACTCCAAGTTAAAGTCGGCCAATGCCTCAAACTCAAGTTTCAATAACACCCTGTAATCATTCACCCTTGTACTCCAGGTACCCGTAAGGCTATTTCCTATCCTATCTTTCATCACCACTTCACCATCTTCGGTAAAATTCATTACATAGTCAAAATACTGATCTGTATTGTCTACGTTGGCCCTGAGCACCTCGTTCACCAACCAAGGACAAGAAACTAAATATTCCTCCAAACGCTCTTGGGTAAAATCGTCATCGTGATAATCGTTGTCATCGTCCTCATCACACTCATCTTTGGCCGATTCAATGGCATTGGCCAATTCGGCATTATTGCTAACGCTAATTTTTGTGTCATCATACAATTCCAAGGTAATGGGAAAATCAAAACTCAATAGGTCATCATCATCCAATTCCTTAAAATAGCGTCTTAGTTCCATATCGCTATTTACGGTTACATTCCCGGTCTGTTGTAGGTTAAGATCAAAGGAATATATCACCAATGGATAAACAAAATCTATACATTCTATATCGTCATCGTCCCCACCTTCACGGCACTCTTGGGCTAGCTCTCTCAATTCAGCCCTGGAATTGACCTGCATTTCGGTATAATCAGACAAGGTAATGGTCACAGGAAAGATTATCTCCACAATATCATCATCTACCTCTACTTCGGCAAAAATGCTCTTAATCAACTTTAAATCCTCTACGGCATCTATATTGACTTCCAATCCATTGACATTTACTACATAGGGAAAATTAATGGCAAAGCAACTGGCACCATCAACAATATTATCATAGGAACCGTCCTTAGAAGACGTTTGCTCTATTAAACTAGCGGTACTGGAGCTTGCCGAGATAGCTTCCTGACTATCCTCTCCGGGAAGTTCCTCAAATTCTTCCTGACAAGAAGTGAAGTTTAATGCCACCAAAAACAGGCCTGCATACATTAAATAAGACATCAACTTTTTCATAACGATTTGGTTTTTATTTGTTCGTATACTTTTGAAACAACTTACTTTTAAATTACCCTACCCTAATTTTTATTTTTTTTAAAATATCTTTGAAAAAAATAAAAAAAGAAGGGTTGAAAGCTACGAACGAAGAACATGTGTGCAAGGATGAAGTATATGCCTCGATCTTTAGCAACTATTCCAAAACGGTATTTAACTTCATATATTATAAGTTTGGCAACGAAGAAAAAGCCTACGACGTTGTACAGGAGGCTTTTATAAAATTATGGGAAAACTGTTCCAAGGTATCCCCAGAGAAAGCCAAATCATATGTTTATACCATTGCAAACAATCTATACTTAAATGTAATCAAGGCAGAAAAGGTAAGACTTAAGTACGCCCCTGAAAGCAATCCGGTAGTTCACGAGTCCCCAGATTTTATAATGGAGGAACAAGAATATAAGGAAAAGCTGGAGCAGGCCTTGCAAGCATTGCCCGAAAACCAACGTACCACCTTTTTATTAAATAGGATAGATGGTAAAAAATACGCCGAAATAGCAGATATGGAAGGAGTTAGCGTAAAAGCCATAGAAAAAAGAATGCACTTGGCCTTAAAGTCGCTACGAGAACAAATTGAAGGTATTTAAGGTACGGAAGAATTAAGAATTATAAGCTAATCCCAAATATTTTGTCCGAACAAGTAGGGTATTATACTTCTTAATTGTTATAATGATATAAAGCTCAGAACCATGCAAGAAAATTATTTGGCAAAATGGCTCAACAACGAACTCACGGAAGA
>CAXAVP010000338.1:0-4010 GCA_963972175.1 uncultured Arenibacter sp. | reverse complement strand
CCAATGGCCTCCCTCAAGCGATCCAATCCCCTAGGATTGGTACAATTTATCAATATGGAAAAAACCATATCCTGTTCCGGATAGACGTAGAACACTGCATAACCACCCACTCCATTACCTACATGCCCAAAATAGGGTCTGCCAATAGCATCCCTGTTTACCTCCCAACCCAGTCCGTAATGGGTAGACTCACCGTTAACAGTTTGGGCAGTTAGGAATTGGGACCATGTTCCAGATCTCCCTGAGCTAATATCCAAACAGGCCTGTCCAAAACGTGCTATATCAGAAGAAGTGGACAAATACCCGCCACCGGCCAATTTGTATTGGTTATTTACGGGGATGGCCCTTCTAAATCCCTCTTTTTTCCTAGAGTAAAAAGTTGCACAATGTACCTTATCCTTTGCCTGTTTTTCCGTAAAGGTATCCTTCATCCCAAAAGGTTCCAATACCTTTTCCCTTACGCAGTCTGCAAAGGGAAGACCACTGACCTTCTGCATGGCCAAGGAAATCAGTACCCATCCATAGCTATTATATAGAAATCCCTTTCCCGGCTCAAACAGCAGGGGGTCGTCCTTAAATAGCTCTAGCCCCTCCTCTATGGTCAAAGGCCTATTTAATCCGTATTCACAGCCCCTATAACCCCTTATCCCAGCAGTATGTCCTGCCAATTGGCGTATTGTGATATCAAATTTCTTTCTGGGAAAATAAGGCACATAATCATATATGGACGCATCCAGGTCCAACCCATGGCTCTCCACCATCGCTGCCAAGGCGCCCGCAGCAATTGGCTTGGATACACTGGCTACCCTAAATATCGTCTTTTGGGGATCTACTGCTGTACCTTTTTCTATGTCGGCATAACCATATCCTTTTTGAAAATGGACATGGCCGTTCTTTAAAACCGTAATAGCCAACCCAGGGATACGGCCATCATTTAATAGTTGTTGTAGTTTATGATCGGCCCTTAGCTTGCCCATTACATTCTCATCCCCTCCCAGTATACGCCGGGAGGCAAATAAACCCTTAAGATATGTAAGAATTGGATTCATGGGGGTGTAATAAAAAAGAATTCATTGGTACGCGGCGCAACCTCTATCTCCATAGGGCGATACTGTATACTGCAATCTAAACAAAATCTTTTAACTTCCCTATCCAAGCCTGGTAGCCAAAATCCTAAACAGCAGAGGAGTGCTAGTCCTTAAAAATAAGCTTCCCCTTATATAACTCTTCCACTTCTACCACTGCTGGCCTTGAAAAACTTACCACATCGCCAGTACCGCGTAAAATTCCCTTTAATGATTCTTGGGGGTTTACCAAAATGTCATTGGATCCCCGGTGGTTTAGACTAATATTATTGGCCTTCAGGGCTTCTGCCTCCAATCGGGAGTCTCCTGAAGCAAAGACTATACTAAAATTATCGGTACTGCCCTTAAGGTTGTAATACGATATGCCATTGGAGACAATGGAAAGGCTTTGGGTATCCAATTCCAATTTAAACGCCCCACTGGTATACCCGGCATCCGGATCGTTAAAACTCTCAGATATCAGGGAAAGACTCGGAAATGCCAAGACCCCATCACTTGTAATATCCAAACCGGTACTACTCCTTATCTCCGTAATATTGGGGGCTGTAACATACACTTTGGTCAAGCCGTAGTCACGTGTAAAATTACAATTATTGGTATCGCGCAACAATAGCCTGCCTTCCTCCACGGAAAGCGCTACCTCATTACGTAAATAAGCCCCGGTTTCCAGCTCCACAACAATAGCATCGCCTTGTTTTACTACAAGCTGCACATTTTCGTAGACTGTAATCTTGTTAAAATGGGGCAGTTCTACTATTTCCTTTGCAATAGGCCCAGCGTTTTGGAAGCAATCCGGCGCATTTTCACTATTGCAATTCAGGATAAAAAAGGACAGCACGAATAGGAAAAGGTATTTGATAACACCCCTAACTAGGTTGCCCTTGTATATTTTTACACCCCTCATACCCAATGTGCAGTTCATATCCCTTATTGCCTATAATTTTTCCTAATCAAAAATTTTTATAATAACCATGTAAGGCTATACCACCTATGCCTGATATTATCCCATCCTCCTAGAACACTATCCCGATTCCATAGCTCAACCTAAAGCCGTACTCCCACCCCTACTTCTACTGCTTCGGCCTTGGCCCCGTGCGATTTTAAGGTCACAGCCCCATAGATTTTATCGGAAAAATAACGCTTCAATCCAATTCTATTATACACCCTTCCTTCAAAATCAAAGGGATAATACACATAATAGCCCAACTGGCTTAGAACCGACATTTTATTGATAAAAAGCTCATGGCCCACAAAAACGCCCGCCCTTTTATAGTCGTCATCCGCTTGCACTCCATACTCGGGGAAGGCAACAGTCTGGTAGCGTATCAATTCCTTAAGAAAGTTGGAAAAGTAAAGATCGGCCCCCAACTGTAGGGCACTTCTCCTGCTCAGACGCTTGTCTACATAGGCCGAAAAAATATAAAAGGCATACTGGCCAGAATCCACTACATCACTCTCATTTACCCCTGTTCTAAATGCCAGGTTGTACCTAAAAGGTTCTGTTCGCTGTATCTTATCGGAACTTATATAATCAACTTCCCTACCGCCGTCCAAATCATAGGTAAGACCCAGGTTAAGCGCCATGGTATTGGTAGAGGTATTGGGGGCAGTAACATTGGCATTGGAATAATGAATCAAGGAAACACCCGCTTTTAACCCCAAACCATGAAATATGTTTTCCTTGTGATAGTTTAGCATCAAATAGGTAGAACTCAGCAAATGGGAGCCGTAGGCGTTGTTCCTAAAATTCTTTTCCTTATCAAAGGGATTGGTATTATAGGCTATCCCCTGCCCCACCCTAAATTGTAGGTTACGCTTAAACAAATAAAAGTTGTAATGTGCGTAGACCCCATAATTCTCGCCCAAGGTGCTATTGTTCATGTTCTGGTATATGAAAGAAAACCCCGTATCGGGATAATTGTACCATTGATGCCACTCCTTGTCCCCATAGGTCTTTTTATTAAAACCTATAATAATCCCCGCCGGGTGATTGGTAATTAAATGGGAAATATCGGGATTGTGTAACAGTACGGAACCGTTGTACTGACAAATGTCCAAGGTATACCTCTTGGTTTCTTTACGGTCTTGTGAAAAGCAAAGAGCTGTAAGGAAACAGCCTATAAGAAATAGCCTTAGGTTCATGGGAAGCAAATGTAAGGAAAAATTAAAACAGGACGTTACAAAACTACGCCCTGCCCAATATTCTCCCTGGCAAATTACGCCTAAAATTTCTTAGAACATAGCTTTGGCTATGGCCTCCACATTGTCCGATTTCCCCATGGAATAATAATGTAATACGGGAACTCCTGCCTCCTTTAATTCCTTGGATTGCTGAATGGCCCATTCTATTCCCACCTGTCTTACCGCTGCATTATTGGAACAACCCTCCACCGCATCTATGAGGTCCTGTGGCAAATCTATCTTAAACACCTGTGGTAACAACTGTAAATGTCGTTTTACCGCAATTGGCTTAATACCGGGAATAATGGGTACATTGATCCCCATTTCCCTTGCAGCCTCCACAAATTCAAAATAACGCTGATTATCAAAAAACATTTGTGTCACCACATAGTCCGCACCTGCATCTACCTTTTCCTTTAAACGCTTAAGATCGGTCGTCAGGGACGGTGCTTCCAAGTGTTTTTCCGGGTAGCCGGCCACCCCAATACAAAAATTGGCCTTGTTCACCATCTCTACCCTGTCATGCAAGTAACTACCGCAGTTTAAGGCGTATATCTGCTTAACCAAATCCGAGGCAAAGCAATGTCCTCCCTTGGTGGGACTAAAATATTGTTCCCCTTTCATGGCATCGCCACGCAATGCCATCACATTTTCAATTCCCAGATATTGGCAATCTACCAATACATACTCTGTTTCCTCCTTGGTAAAACCACCACAAAGTAGGTGGGGTACGGTATCTACCTT
>CAXAVP010000337.1:0-4038 GCA_963972175.1 uncultured Arenibacter sp. | reverse complement strand
CCAAAAAACTGTTCAGCCAAGATTTTTTTAGTGCCGCCATATTGATGAAAAAAATCCTGCTATGTAATGGGATAGCAGGATTTTAAAGTTAAGATTATAAATCCAATTTTAGGTGTAGTTCCTGCAATTGTGTGTCATCTAAGGGGGCGGGGGCGTCTATCATCACATCCCTACCACTGTTGTTTTTAGGGAAGGCTATAAAATCCCGTATCGTTTCCTGTCCCCCCAGAATGGCTACCAATCTGTCCAGTCCAAATGCCAGGCCTCCATGTGGTGGAGCGCCATATTGAAAGGCATCCATTAAAAATCCGAACTGGGCCTTGGCCTCTTCCGGACTAAACCCAAGGTGTTTGAACATGGTTGCTTGTATCTGTTTGTCGTGGATACGTATAGATCCGCCACCAATTTCATTGCCGTTCAGTACCAGATCATACGCATTGGCCTTTACGGCCCCGGGGTCTGTATCCAGCAATTCCATTTGTCCAGGTTTGGGCGCGGTAAAAGGGTGGTGCATGGCATGGTAATGCCCTGTTTCCTCATCCAATTCCAGCAGAGGGAAGTCTATAACCCAAAGCGGGGCAAATTCGTCCTTTTTACGCAGCCCCAATCGTTCTGCCATTTCCATCCTAAGGGCACTTAGCTGTGCCCTGGTCTTATTGGTGTCGCCAGAAAGTACACATATTAGATCCCCTGGTTTGGCGCCTGTTGCCTCAGCCCATTTGGCAAGGTCCTCCTGGTCGTAAAACTTGTCTACAGAAGACTTAAAAGAGCCGTCTTCGTTGTATTTGGCATAGACCATTCCTTTGGCACCAACCTGTGGTCTGCGTACCCAGTTTACGAGTCCGTCTATTTCCTTTCTTGTATAGGAAGCACCTCCGGGTATGGCAATACCCACTACTAGTTGGGCTTCGTTAAAGACGCCAAAATCTTTGTGTTGGGCAATGGCGTTAAGCTCTCCGAACTCCATTCCAAATCGGATATCCGGTTTGTCGTTTCCATAGCGCTTCATGGCCTCGTCAAAGGTCATTCTTGGAAATTGGTCTATGGCCACCCCTCTTATTTCTTTTAGTAGATGTCTTGTAAGCCCTTCAAAGATATTTAGGATATCCTCTTGTTCTACGAAGGCCATCTCGCAGTCTATTTGGGTAAACTCTGGCTGTCTATCGGCCCGTAGGTCTTCGTCCCTAAAACATTTAACAATCTGGAAGTACTTGTCCATACCGCCAACCATCAATAATTGCTTAAAGGTTTGTGGCGATTGTGGGAGGGCGTAAAATTGGCCTTCGTTCATTCTACTGGGGACCACAAAATCACGGGCCCCTTCGGGTGTCGACTTTATAAGGTAGGGGGTTTCAACTTCAATAAAGCCTTGGTCCGAGAGGTGCTTTCTAACCTCCATGGTTACCTTATGCCTAAAGATCAGGTTGTTCTTTACGGGATTTCTGCGAATGTCCAAGTAGCGGTATTTCATTCTTATATCCTCCCCGCCATCGGTCTGATCCTCTATGGTAAAGGGCGGGACAATGGATTTGTTGAGTATTTTAAGATCGGAAACCAATACTTCCACATTTCCTGTAGGGATGTTTGGATTTTTGGAGGCTCGTTCAATAACAGTTCCTTGAACCTGAATGACAAACTCCCGACCTAAACTTCTGGCAGTTTCCATGATTTCTTTAGAGGAGCGTTCCTCGTCAAAAATAAGCTGGGTAATACCATATCGGTCCCTTAAATCTGCCCAGATCACAAAACCTTTATCCCTAACCGTTTGTACCCACCCAGACAAGGTAACCTCTGTCTGTTGATGGGTTTCCCTTAATTCACCACAATTATGACTTCTATACATTTTTTTATTTGATCTATGAGTGGGCAAATGTAAGAAGTAATAGGGTAAGCTGAAAAAATATCACCAACGGAAAATTAAAAATTGATTTTAGGAATAGTTTATCATTATGTGTATTAAAGTGAAAGATTGAATAAAAATTAACTAAATTAGTGTTAATAACTAACAAAAAACACTGATATGATACTAAAACCTATTAAGAAGGACATTTTGTTATTTTTTTTGTTCGCTCCTGGGTTGTTATTGGCGCAGGGTGTTGTTAATGGAAAGGTAACCGACGCTGGACTTGGGGATCCACTGCCAGGGGTCAATGTGGTGATAAAAGGGACCACTATAGGAACTACCTCCGATTTTAATGGTAATTACCAATTATCGGTTGATGATTTTCCCGTTACACTTGTTTTTTCTTCCCTTGGATATGCGTCCAAGGAATTGCAAGTGACCGCTGCCACTATCTTAAATGTGGCTCTACAGGAATCGGCTACTGGACTGGAGGAAGTGGTTTTGTTGGGGAACCGTTCAAGACCCAGAACTGTTATTGGCTCTCCGGTACCGATAGACAATATTGGTGTTGCCGAACTGCAGAGTACTGGCCAGCCAACTGTTGATAAAATGTTGACCTATAAAGTGCCTTCCTTTAATTCCAGTACCCAGGCAATTTCGGATGGTACAGCGCATTTTGATCCTGCAGACCTACGGGGATTAGGACCTAGTAGAACATTAGTCTTGGTAAATGGTAAACGTAAAAACTTAAGTGCTTTGGTTTACATAAATGATACGCCAGGTAAAGGAGAGGTTGGGGTAGATTTAAAAAGTGTTCCGTCTGCAGCAATTGAAAGAATAGAGGTTTTAAGGGATGGTGCATCTGCCCAGTACGGCTCGGATGCCATTGCGGGAGTTATAAATATGGTTTTGAAACGGAATGTTGAATTTACTACCGTTGGGGTCAGCTCTGGGATAACTACCGAAGGGGATGGCTTTAATTTTGCTGCTGATGTAAATAGTGCGTTAAAGCTGGGTGAGGATGGTGGCTATTTAAACTTAACTATTGGCTATTATAATCAGGAAAAGACCAATAGAGCTGGGACACCAGGGGAAGACGGTTTATTCGGGGTTCCTGCCAATGATCCTGATTGGGGTTCATGGTTATCACAAAATCCCGATTTAGGGATGACTATTGGTCAGCCTGAGCTTGAGAAAATGGATGTGTTTTTTAATGCAGGAGTCCCTTTTAAAAATGGGAACGGGGAAGTATATACCTTTGGGGGACTTACTTATAGAAAAGGCAAGAGCTTTGCCTTGTACAGACCACCTTATTGGGTGTCGGATCCCTTTAATTTGCTACATGAAGGGGGGACTGCCTATCAAGGTTTTCAACCAACTTTTGAAACAGATATAAGGGATAATAACTCCACATTAGGTGTAAAATGGAAATTGTTTTCTTTTGATGTTGATTTGAGCGGCACCTATGGTAGGAATGCTGTGAATTATGATGTAAGAAACACCCTTAATGTGCAATTGGGGGCCAATAGCCCTACTTCTTTTGATGTGGGGGCGTACACCTTCAGTAATACCTTGGCCAATTTGGATTTTTCCAAAAGTATAGGAAATGTGAGTATAGCATTTGGAGCCGAGATTAGGGGCGAACGCTTCACTGCTATGGCAGGGGAGCCTGCATCGTACGCCGGACAAGGAGCTGTATCCTTTCCCGGATTGCAGCCTAGTAATGCGGTTGAGGCTACCCGTGATAACTATGGACTTTATGGGGAATTGGAGTGGGAGCTTACAGATAAGTTGCTCTTGGGCGGCGCGATGAGGTATGAAGATTTTAGCGATTTTGGAGATAATACATCGTGGAAAGTGAATGGTAGATATTTATTGAGGGATCGAAAAGGGGCTATAAGGGCTTCGTATAGCACAGGCTTTAGGGCACCGGCCTTGCATCAAATATATTTGAGTAATATTCAAACCTTAGTTTCTGGAGGAACAATTTCCAATCAAGGAACCTTTAATAATGTAGATCCTATTATAAGGGACGGACTGGGAGTGCCACAGTTAACCGCAGAAACCTCCAAAAATATAACTGCGGGATTTACCTATAGTCCCCTAACAAATTTGTCCTTGGCCGTAGATTTCTACAATGTAAAAATTGACGACAGGGTGTTGTTTACCAATGAAATTGGTTTTGACGGAGATAC
>CAXAVP010000336.1:0-4083 GCA_963972175.1 uncultured Arenibacter sp. | reverse complement strand
TAAGAACAAATCTACTCTAGAGCCAAATTTAATAAATCCGGCATCATCTCCTTGCTGAACACTTTCACCCACTTCCGCATAATTAACAATTCTTCTGGCCATGGCCCCAGCAATTTGGCGGTATAAAACATCACCAAATTTGGGGGTGTTGACCACTACTGTAGTTCTTTCATTCTCTTCACTGGATTTGGGATGCCAAGCTACCAAGTATTTCCCGGCATGGTACTTGGAAAACTTTATGAGCCCACTGGCGGGGTATCTGGTTACGTGGACGTTTATGGGTGACATAAAAATGGACACTTGCAAACGTTTGTCCATAAAATATTCAGTTTCCTCTACTTCTTCAATTACTACGACCTTACCGTCTACAGGGGCCAATATTTCGTCAAAACTTTTGGTTACTTTACGTTTTGGGTTTCTAAAGAATTGAAGTATTAAGATTAGGATGACCAGTGAACTAATTTGAAGGGCAAATTTCAGCCATGGTATTTCTACAAAATAATGAGCCAATAAAACAACTGAACAAACCAAAATAAAGGTTGTAATAATGATTCTCTGTCCTTCCTTATGAAACATGTGAAAAAATAATTAAAGTTAAATATGCAAACGGAGCAGCAAATACCAGGCTGTCCAAACGATCTAACATACCACCGTGTCCCGGTAATATGGCCCCACTGTCCTTTACCCCGGCAGCCCTTTTAAATTTAGACTCTATAAGATCGCCCAAATTTCCGGTTAAAACAATTACAGCCGCTAAAATAAACCACTGGCCTAGGGTAATATTGGTCTCGTATTTAGATAAGAAATAGGCAGCGCACATGGCAAAAACAAAACCGCCTATGGCCCCTTCTATAGTTTTCTTTGGGGAAATGGAAGGGAATAATTTATTGCGGCCTATACTCTTTCCCACTAAATAGGCAAAACTGTCGTTTACCCAAATAAGGATAAATATTCCCATTATTAGGAACTTTGCAAATTCATTGTCCTTGTAGGGTATCATGGTTAGAAAAATACAGCCCCCACCAATATAAAACAGGCCTATTAAAAATTTCTGCAAGCCGTTAAACAGCTTTTCCTTCCCCGAAAAAAGATAATATAGCAATATAAAATTAATGCTAATTGTGATGAACATCAAAATATTGATAAGGATCTTGTCCTGTACAAGGTATATATATGCCCACCATAAGGCCAAATAGGCTATAAAAATATGATAGCCCCTTAGTTTTATCATACGTTTATACTCATATAGACAGGCCAGTCCAAAGATCATAAATAAGAAGTCGAATGCATCAGAACTCAGAAATACGGCAGAGAGTAGTAATATTACATATACTGCACCTGTAAGTAAGCGCCTTAGAATTTCTCTCATGTTATAGGTCTTCCAGAAGTAAAAGATAAAGGTTTTTAGAACTACTTCCGTAAGTTAAGAAATCATCTGAATTTTCTGCTGTGGGTTGAAAATGCTTTATGGTCGTAATATTGGCCGGTATAACATTTTTGTATTTCTTTTTTATTGTCTTGAGTCCTTCCCCTATGGATTCGACCATCTGACTGGTGGTGGCAAAAACAATTACATTAGAGGGCAGCTCGTTTAATTTTCTTTCCTTGAGTTGGTTGGAGCATACTAAAATGGAGCCGTTTTGGGCGATTAAATGTTCGCAGGTGGTAAAAAATATCTCACTGTTCTGGGGGCGATCGGTAAAATTTATTTCCTGTTTGGCAAACTTATCTTCCAATCGTTTATCCATCGAAAAAAAGGTTTGGTCCTGCCATTTATTCTCAATAATAATATTGTCGAGATTGGCGAAGACTTCCTGAATGGAATCACAATAGAGGAACTTACCACCGTTGTGTTTAAAATTAATGGTAAATTTTTCATCAACGGGAATGTGTAAGTCGGGCATATGCTGCCCTCTAGTTTCAACGGTTTCCTTGGAAACCTTTTTTTTACCTCCCCCGAAAAGTTTATCAAATAATCCCATTAATATCTAAAACGCCCTATGTGCCCCTTTTAAGGGAACAACGAATTATTTTCCGTTTTATTTTTCTGTTTCTGTTTCTGTTTCTGTTTCTGTTTCTGTTTCAGAAATTTTCTCTTTGTTCTTTTTCTTAGCTATTTCTTCTGCTTCAAGCTTTTTATCCTTGTCAAAAGGTCGCTTTCCGAATATTTTTTCTAAATCGTCTTTAAATATAACTTCTTTTTCCAATAAACGCTCAGCCAATTCGGTAAGTTTATCTTTGTTTTTGGCCAATAGGTCTACAGCTCGTTCGTATTGCTCTTCAATAAGCTTGGAAATCTCCTTGTCTATGGTCAATGCTGTTTGCTCACTATATGGTTTGGAGAATCCGTATTCGTTTTGACCAGAAGAATCGTAATAGGTCAAGTTTCCAATCTCATCATTAAGACCGTAGATGGTTACCATGGCCCTAGCTTGTTTTGTTACTTTTTCCAAATCGCTTAGTGCTCCGGTGGATATTTTGTTGAAAATAACCTTTTCGGCGGCTCTACCTCCTAGGGTGGCACACATTTCGTCTTTCATTTGTTCTGGACGAACAATGAGTCTTTCTTCCGGTAGGTACCATGCAGCACCTAGGGATTGCCCCCTTGGAACAATGGTAACCTTAACCAGTGGTGCCGCATGTTCCAACATCCAGCTCACAGTGGCATGTCCAGCTTCATGATAGGCAATGGTCTCCTTTTCACCTGGAGTGATAATTTTGTTCTTTTTCTCCAATCCGCCAACAATTCTGTCCACGGCGTCTAAAAAGTCCTGTTTGGAAACTGCTTTTTTCTCTTTTCTGGCTGCAATCAGAGCGGCTTCATTACATACATTGGCTATGTCTGCCCCAGAAAACCCGGGGGTTTGTTTGGCCAGAAAGTCGAGATCCAGTGTTTCCGATGTTTTTATAGGTCTTAGGTGTACTTCAAAAATTTCTTTACGTTCCCTAATATCCGGTAGGTCCACATATATCTGTCTATCAAATCTACCTGCCCGCATCAAGGCCTTGTCCAGTACATCGGCGCGGTTGGTAGCGGCCAATACTATAACATTGGTATTGGTGCCAAAACCGTCCATTTCGGTCAGCAATTGGTTCAAGGTATTTTCCCTTTCGTCATTGGAACCGGTAAAATTGTTCTTACCTCTGGCCCTACCTATTGCATCAATCTCATCTATAAAGATTATAGCGGGTGATTTGTCCTTGGCCTGTTTAAATAGATCCCTTACCCTGGATGCTCCTACACCAACAAACATTTCTACGAAGTCTGAACCTGAAAGAGAGAAGAAAGGTACCTTGGCTTCTCCGGCTACTGCCTTGGCCAATAATGTTTTACCTGTTCCTGGAGGTCCTACCAATAGGGCCCCCTTTGGGATTTTACCTCCTAAAGAGGTGTATTTGTCAGGGTTTCTTAAAAATTCAACTATCTCCTCTACTTCCTCTTTGGCACCTTCCAGTCCGGCTACATCCTTAAAGGACGTTCTGGTATCTGTCTTTTCGTCAAAAAGCTTGGCTTTGGATTTTCCAATGTTGAATATCTGTCCACCAGCACCTCCACCGGCACCACCAGACATTCTTCGCATTAGGTAAATCCATATACCAATGATAAGAACAAATGGAAGCAGGGTTAAGAGTAGCTCTGTAAGTACATTGGACTCTTGGTCGTAGGTGAGCTCGGTATCTAAATTGTTTTCCTTTTTTATTTCGTTGATCTCGTTCTCAAAATTCTGCTGATCTCCGTAGTTAACAATATACTGTGGAGTAGCACTTGCCGTTAAGGAAAAAGGCTGTTCAGCAACATCTGTATGAACTTCCTTGTTCAAGGCTTCTTCCGTAAGAAAGATTTTAGCCTGTCTGGTGTTGGTGATTACCAGTATTTTTCTGATATCGCCATTTCTGAGGTACTCCTGTAACTCAGAGGTACTCGCTTTTTTGGTGTTCGCGAAATTTCCACTACCGAAAAATTGAAAACCAATTAACAATATTGCAATTAAGCCATATATCCACCACGTATTGAATTTTGGTTTTTTAGGACCTGTATTATTTTCTTTTGCCATTATTTTTTTTTACTGATTGAAGCTACTT
>CAXAVP010000335.1:0-4118 GCA_963972175.1 uncultured Arenibacter sp. | reverse complement strand
ACTTACAATTTTCAGTGCGTCTTACCGACTTCCAAAAATTGAGTTTCACTAATAAGTAGGAATACACCCAAGGATAGAGGTATTGAACCTAGATCCCGCCGAAAATGGCGGGATTAGTTCAACTTACAATTTTCAGTGCGTCTTACCGACTTCCAAAAATTGAGTTTCACTAATAATACAATCTAAAATCGAGCATTTTGCAGACATTGTAATGCCTTTGGTGCAACTCTTCCACCACATCAAACATATTGTCATCTTCCTTAAACAGGTTAAAGAATGCCTTATCAAGATTTGCGCTGCTTATTCCTTTAAATGTATTGCCATAGCCTGAAACAGCTTTTGCTCCAGTGATATCCAGAAAATATTGTGCTTCCTCTTCGTCCAAATCCAGAATTTTTGCATTGGAAAAATGTAGAATCTTTCCTTTTAACCTTCCTTCAAAAATTTCTGCAATTTCTTGTAAACTATAGTAGTAGTCATTTAAACATATACTATTTGCTTCACCCGTCATGACCAAGTAGATAATTTCATAGTCCTTAAAATTATGATCATCCAAGACCAGAGTATTTAAGCTAGCCTCCAGTCCTTCAATAGTGTCGCAGGTTTTATAAATACTTGCTATACCATACTTCATGGCCAATTGTTCCAAGTTTTTTTGTGCCTCGGTAAGCTTGTCCGCTTCTATATCATGAACCCCTTCTAAACAATAAATGAAATAATCTGTATCTATAAATTGTTCTTGGGGTAATTGTTGCCTTTTCTCTAACAAGTTTCTGTAATTATATAAAGTAGATTCAACACAAAATTACTGTATCGCTACTAGTTTTTCTGTGTTTTTATACAAAATTCCCTTCCACACACCTCTCCCACCTTTTTCTCCTTTACTAAAAAAAGCTCTGGCGGACATAATTTTTTGCCTACCCAACCAAAATGTCATAGCCATGCCTTCGCAAAAGCCACGACCGACAAATGCAAGACATCATAATCCTTAATATGAGGTATACCCAAACGACCTATAATGTGCGACAACCACCACCGTTGATATTTTTATATTCAAGATTAAAAGTCGCTACTTACCCTTTAACTTTTGGGTCACGCTATCATAGTATTCCCGGGTTAACTTCTCTGTCCAAATTGTTGGTTCATTACCGTATATAGCGATATATGAAACTGCACTGTCCGCAGATGAGGTATGCCAATGCTCCGTGTCTTTTTTGCAATTCACAACATCCCCTTTATTTAAAAGAATTGGCTCTTTTCCTCTTTCTTGATAATAGCCCTCTCCCTCAACAATAATGATAATCTGAGTGGTGGTATGTTTGTGCCAATCCAATGTTGAATTAGGACTAAATCTGGCATGCGTGATGTTCTGATTAAAATCATCATCTGCTTCTACCAAGAAGTTTAACCAGGCCTCTCCAATATGGTGGGTATTGGGAGCCTTAACTCCTTCGTTCATATAAGAACTTAAATTGTATTCAGCATTTTGGGCATTGATAAAGAAGGATATCAGAAAAACTAAAACTGTTAGTGAATTTTTCATCATTACATTTTTTAAATCATAATTATAACCAATAATTACAAGATAAGCATTCTAGTTCAGTAGTTAAGATGCCCCAAGAATTTTTGTTCCGGAATGCCCATTTTTGAAATTTATAAGTGAATGGCACAAACTAATAAAATCGTACTTCCCTAACACCTCCCTATAGCTATCGGAACGCATTAAAAAAGGGAAGCCCCACTAGACTTTCCCTTGCTATACTGTACTATTCTTTTTTCCTAGGGATCAAATTTCTAAAACCCCTTTACCACACTATAATATTACCTTAGTCGGTTAGGTCTGCCTTAAACCAAAAATCAATAGTTACTTTTTCCGGTCGCTGATCCCGTTGTGGAGGTCCTCCCTGACCGCCTCCTCTAAAGCCACCACCACGGCCACCACTACCAAAACTGATGTTGGAACCGCTGTTTTCTGTATCCCTCTCCATTTTTGGGGTGACCACACCTATAGATAACTTTGAAAAATCCGTGCCTTCCTTGGCAATATTTTGTTTGGGCATCTTAAGTTCATACGCCAATGATTTTGCTTCCTCATTATAGCTGAAGCTAATGCCTATACCCAATTTATTTAGGTCCAAACGGAATTCTTCCTCATAATCAAGGCTTATATAGTTCGCTTTTTTTGGCATGGCCTCCAATAGGGCCAGCATATTGGGTTCCTTAGGGTCCTCTCCTCCCCCTTCAGCTCTGTTTCCTTCGCCTCTTTTATTGCCACCCTGTCCTCTTTGCGGTGCTTCCATTTCCAAAGGATATTGAACGGACACCTTCTTTTTTTTCTTCCCCTTAACATCAAAATATACATGGAATCCACTGTGCAACATTGCAAACATGGTGGGTTGGTCTGCCGTACTAAGCTGTACATAAATATTGTTGGCATCCATATAGCTATTGTATGTTATGTTGTCCTCCAGGTTTATGGACTGTTCTTGGGCGTAACTGCCCATCACTAAAAAAAGACAACTTAGGGCCACTATCTTTCCACTATACTTAAAAATCCATCTCATTGTTCCAGTTGTTTTTTATTCACGATTGGTACAAACCTATCAATAAACAGAACGTCACTTTTTTACTTTCTGTGAAAGGTGTTAGAAACTAAGTGAATGGTAGGTTTTGTTCAATAGGACGTATGAAGTAGTATCTTAGACATGGCAATTGGAGCAAATAAGTTTACTTGGTCCCATATTGTCCTCCCTCCTGCCATTATGACCCAGCTAGGGACAAGCACAGCTGAAAAAACAATTGGCGAAATAAATTTTGAATTTCTTTTAACAAACTTTTTTAAAAATCTAACCTAGTATCCATTAAATTGAATGATAAGGTATTATAAATTTTCATTGTCATGGATCAGAAGAATTATATAGCTGGATTAAACCCTACGGAAAGGAAATATTTGGATACCGTACAGGAAAAAATTTATTATTGTTCCTATGACCAAACCTACGACGAAGGAGAGGTGGAATGGATTTTTGGCAACAAAATAGCACTCAAGGAATTGCTCAATGATTGTAAGATACCCCAAAAATATTGGGACCATATAGTTTCCCTTCTTGTATGTCCCAGTTGCGGACATTCAAATTTTAAATTAGAGGAAGCAGTTGGACTCCAGTCAAATTTTGATAAGGAGATTGAAGGTCATGTAGAAAAGGCCAATAAAATACACGGGAAACAGATAAAGGCATTTGAAAGGCATCTCGAAGACAAGCCTATGCTTGGATACCAACACCCGTTCGGCCGCAAATTGTTTAGGGAAATTCAGCAGGAATCTCTGCCTAAAACAGCTATTAAAGGAGCATTTTACAGAGCAAGAACGGTTAAATCTGCCGAAGTTCTTACCTCTAAGAAAATGTATAGCGCCCCTAGGGGCAGGCCAACTGAGGGCAGGTTCAACCATTCCGGACAAAGTCATCTTTATCTTGCAAACGACAAAGAAACTGCATTGAGGGAAGTGGTATCTACAGAGGACCCCCTAATTGTTTGGTGTCAAAAATTTACCATTAAAACGGAAGTGAACAACATATTGGACCTTACTTTTAACTGGTCAAATTTATCGGTATCAACATCCACCCTACTGGTGTCCTTAAAGATGAATGAGGCTATTTTTAAAAGCGAGGGCAATTCGGAATTTTGGCGACCAGACTACCTCCTAACCAGGTATATAATGGATTGCGCCAAGAGTGCAGGGTATCAGGGAATAAAATACAACTCCATAAAATCCTATTCTGGTTACAACTTAGTGCTATTCTATCCCAATAAGATTAATATTAAAGCAGTTGGCAATCCCTTTATAGAATTGCTGCCGGGCATTGCCAAGGCAGATGATGAACTCTCAGATATAATGCAATAGTCCTTCTAAGACCCCTAAAGGAGCGGAATTGAGGAGTCTCAGGTCGAACATTCTAAGATAAAAACAAATTTTTAGGCAGCTAATTTAATATAGCGGAGTCGAGGAATGTCAGGTCAAGACCCAAGAAATGTTATTTTTCAAACGGATAAAATGACATTATTTTAAAAATTTGATTTTGGGGCGAATATCAAATATGATTCAGGTAGAGAGACAG
>CAXAVP010000334.1:0-4160 GCA_963972175.1 uncultured Arenibacter sp. | reverse complement strand
GCCCACAGCAAAATCGCATATATCTATCATCTCCTGAACCTCTCCCAATCCTTCTTGGTAAGATTTTCCCATTTCGTAAGAAACCAATTTTCCCAACGGCTCTTTCAGTTCCCTTAGCTTATCTCCAAATTGCCTAACAATTTCTCCCCGTTGTGGTGCCGGTTTGGTTCTCCAGAACTTAAAGGCAGCGGTGGCCGTGTCCATTACCTGATTATAATCCTGCGCGGAGGTTGTCCTTACCTTGGCTATTAAGGCCCCATCTACAGGGGAATAGGACGCTATTGTCTCACCTGAGGAAAAGTGTTTGGAACCTGTTGAGGTTCCGTCATTTATATCGTGGATCCCTAGAAGCTCTAAAGCTTCCTGGATGCCAAATTTCTGTGCGATGTCTGACATATGTAACTTTTTAATCTGTTATTGTTGTATTTTTCAAATCTACAAATTAATATATTGTCTTTGGCAGCAGCATCCTATTTATATAAATAAGCACCGCTCATAGGTAGATTTTTATAAACGTAAGGGAACTGCCCAGCAGCTTATGGACTTTATTATAAGTAGGTAGATGCCCCTTACTGGTCTTCCTCGGCAATAAACCGCTTATCTACTGGCATAACGGTTCCACACTCGTCACAGCTGCGATGCTCTTTGGAGCTATAGAAGGTTTTAAAGTGTGCCAAAAAATCCTTTTCTATATCATTCAGGGTAAAATAGGCTTCGTATAGCTTGTGGTTACAGTTGTCACAAAACCAAAGTAATCCGTCCTTTACCTCCAGGTCTGCCCGCTTCCGTTCAATTACCAAGCCTATGGACCCGGCATGACGCACAGGGGAGTGGGGTATTTTGGCAGGGTGAAGGTACATATCTCCAGGACCTAGATGCATGGTTTTTTTTTGGCCATCTTCCTGTATATGGACCTCAATATTTCCTTCTAATTGATAAAAAAGTTCTTCGGTTTCGTTATAGTGATAATCTTTTCTGGCATTTGGGCCGGCAACGATCATAACAATGTAGTCCCCGGATTCTTTATATAGATTTCTATTTCCAACGGGAGGTTTAAGGGAATCCCTATTTTCGGAAATCCACTTATTTAGGTTAAAGGGCTTTTTAACGGACATATAGGTTTCTTATAGTTAATAATAAACCATATTTCTATAAGTATAGGCAATTGGCCTAGACCAAGACTATAAACTTAATATGGGTTGATATCAAAAATAAGAAATCTAATGCTCATATTGGGTTACTAGCGATAGAAGAGTTGGGTGAAATACAACTTGCCTTCCGAATTTCTTTTTACGCTCACTGCCGTATGGGTAAATTCTCCCTCAATAGTTTTTCTATGGTTGGCACTGGCAATCCATTTTTCAAATGCCTCAAGAGCCGATTCATAATCTTTGGCTACATTTTCTGAAACATAAGAAGCGTTTACCTCGGCAGAGATGTTGGATGCACGGTCACTAAAATTATCGTGGTTTATAGACCCTGTAGCTATCATATGGTCTGTATGTTTATTGGCATATTCATAGGCAATGGCACTATAGTCTAGCTTGCCGAAGCCCATTGTATATCTATGGGAGTTAACAATAGTTAGCAATTCCTGTTCAATTTCAACTGCATTTTCGGCCTCGCCAGTACTTGCCGGTTCAGTTGACTCCTTGCTACATGAGAGTACTACAAATGCGAACAAAAGCATTACTGCAGAATGCAATTTCATTTTCATATAATGTTCTATTTGTAAGTAGGGAGAAAAGGAAGAATGGGGAATTCTTGTGTTCTCAAAGTTGGCTTCTCGATGGCCAACACCGTAATATTAAAAAAAAATGTTGGAGGTAAACTTGGGATTCTGAATATATTCGATGAAATGCACAAAGGGCATCCTGTGTTGTAATCCAAGTAGTACGAAATGCGAGGATAGTTCACCAATCTGGCAATAGGTTGCCTAGGGGCCAGACCTTTTCGGATACTCAGACGGCAGCAAAATTTGGATGGTGATAGTCTGGCTTTTTTATGCTGTTAAAAACATCTCCCCAATATAAATCCTTTTATCTTTACTTTATAAAATTGTTTGTTTTATGAAGATATTGGCGCCTACCCTACTATTCCTTTTGGTCATTGGCTGTAACCAAAAAAGGGAAACAGAAAAAATAGAAGTTGATAATCTAAATCTGTATAAGGAGTTTATAACCGAGGTTAGTCATGGAATTGTTTCCTCGAAGGCAGAAGTAAGGGTAGTTTTGAACCGACCTGTACTGTCTTGGGAGGCTGGCCAGGAATTGGAAAGGGGGGTAATAGCTGTTTTTCCCGAGACCAAAGGCAAGGTAGTGGTAATGGACAGTAGGACCCTGGCCTTTATACCAGAAAACGGTTTTGAACAGGATAAGACCTATAAATTTGTCCTGCAACTAGACAAAATTGTAAAGGAGGTTCCAAAGGAATTGAATGTGTTTCGTTTTAGAACCCTAAAACAGCAATTCAACGTTTATACCAATGCCCTGCAATCCTACTCCAAGGACTTTCAATATATTGAAGGCCAGTTAAAAACGGCAGATCGGTTAAGTTTGGATGATGCCCGCAGTCTGGTAAGCGTAAATCATCGGGGGAAGGATATTCCAATAAAGTTTAATACCGCCATTGCACATGGTACCCAATTTCATTTTAAAATAGACAGTATCCCCCGTTTTACAGAAGATAGCGAATTGGAAGTTGTTTGGGACGGAACAGTTATAGGTGTATCTAATTCAGGTAGTAATACCATTAAAATTCCGGGGAAGAGCAATTTTAGTATATTGGGTGTAGAGGTGGAATCTGCCGAAAGTCAGGTGGTGTACATCAATTTTTCGGACCCTTTAAAGAAAGAACAAAATGTAAAAGGCTTGGTAGTATTGGAAGGTGAGGGTGATCCCAAATATGACATAGTGGGCAATACCCTAAAAGTGTATCCTTCCAAAGAAATTGAAGGAAGCCGGCGACTCGAGATTTTTGAAGGTATACAAAGTGTTGATGGCGTTAGGTTAAGTACTAAGCTCACGGAGCGCATAGCATTTGAGCAAATAAAACCTGAAGTGCGGCTTCTGTCCAACGGTACCATTTTACCATCTTCCAATAATCTTAAAATTAATTTTGAAACGGTAAATTTAAAATCGGTCAAAGTACAGGTGCTTAGGTTGTTCGAGAGCAATATTTTACAATTTTTACAGGGAAACAACTTAAATGGGAATTACAACTTAAAAACAGTGGCCCGGCCCATTGCGACCAAAAAACTGGATCTGGTGACCAACCTTACGGCCAATGACGGAAAATGGTCCGCACATGCATTGGATTTAAGGTCTTTGATCAGTCCACAACCAGGAGCAATGTACAGGGTAGAATTTAGTTTTAATCCCTCCTATAGTCTTTATAAATGTGATGCTACCAATTTTGATTCGGAAGTTCAATTGGAAACGGATTTTGACCAAGAAACGGAAAGCGGTATGTGGGATGGGTCAGAGTCCTACTACGGGAATTACTATAGCAATTATAACTGGAACGAAAGGGAAAATCCTTGTCATACCTCCTATTACTACAACAAAACGGTAGGGACCAATATCTTGGCTTCAGATCTTGGGGTTACTGTAAAAATGGGAGTCAATAAAAGCTATTTTGTTGCGGTCAATGATCTTATAAGCACCAGACCCATAGCGGGAGCTAGCGTAACCTTTTACAATTACCAACAACAGGCTATTGGCCAAGTGCTTACGGAGGTTGATGGCACCTCCATATTTGACGCCGATCAACATGCGTATTTTGCCATGGCGGAGAGCAATGGGCAGAAAACCTATGTTAAGCTAAGTGATGGCAATGCGCAATCCGTAAGTAAATTCAATGTAGATGGAGAAGCGGTGCAAAAGGGGGTCAAAGGTTTTATTTTTGCGGAAAGAGGTGTTTGGCGTCCTGGAGACAGTTTGTTTCTAAATTTTATGCTCAACGATAAAGGCAATCCCCTTCCTGATGGGCATCCGGTGAAATTGGAACTGATAGATCCCTATAATAAAGTGGTGCACCGTGAAATAAAGGCATACGGCCTAAACAATCATTATAACTTTGTTGTAAAGACCGATGATAATGCGCCTACGGGACGTTGGTTGGCAAAGGTAAGCGTTGGTGGGGCAAGTTTTACCAAGACT
>CAXAVP010000333.1:0-4172 GCA_963972175.1 uncultured Arenibacter sp. | reverse complement strand
TTTAAACAGTAAATTTTCTAGTCTTGTACTTAGTATGTCTTATTTACTATTACCGTCAGTATTTTCGAAACAAGCCTCTGTAAATATATGTATCCTTAGGGGTAGGATTTTCGGGTGGGATTTTCAATACTTAACCTAGAGATAATATTGTTAACCATTACATAACCTTTTTCCTAACACTGAAAAGGATCGACTTAAAACATCAAATACATTATATATCAACCTGCTTTTTAAGCAATGTCTAAGTAGCAGGAAAAGGAAGTTCTGCTCTTGAATGAAGTCCACAAAAAACGGTCATATGTTGAGGAAAACTATTTAGATTATTTTACATTAAATTCAGGAGTAATCTAATTGAGTATGTCCCATTTGTTGTAATTTGGGACTAAGAATGTCCTTATATTAAATTCTAGCAACAGTTGACTTTCAGGTTTTAACAGTAATGTTTGTTCCTAAAGTACTGGACAAACCTTAACTTTTTCTTAAATTATTTAAGCCGAGGTTTTAAAATTGAAATCATAAACTTTACCCTCAAAATTTTGGATTATGGGTAGTTTGGATTTATCCGAAGAGCTTCTGTTTAAGGAAATCAAGATAGGAAACAGAAAAGCCTTTAGTGCTCTTTTCAATTCCCAATGGGATAAATTATATCAGGCTGCATATAAAATTTTACTAAGCGACGATTTGGCACAAGACGCCGTGCAGGAGGTTTTCTTTGATCTTTGGTCCAGAAGATCGAAACTAGAAATAAACAATATTTCAGGATTTTTGTACAAGGCAGTGCGATACCAATCCTTGAAGCAGTTGAGAAAAAATAAACCCTTGCAGATTCATGAAGATAGGTTTCAGGAAATCTTGGACAATTGCACCGTGGAGCAACTGGATTTTCAGGAACTAATGCAAAAATTGGACAAAAAATTGGAAACCTTATCGGACAAACAAAGACAGATTTTTGAAATGAGCCGGTTCCAAAATCTTTCCAATAATGAGATTGCAAAAGAATTGAGCCTTTCTCAAAGAACTGTAGAGTGGTATTTGTATAAGGTCTTAAAAGAGCTGAAAGCTACCTTGTCAGTTTTACTTTTTATTTTGATATTATACTTCACGCTTTAAAACTCTGGAATAGGTATACTTCCGTTATAATTTTGTTGATTTTTTTTGATTCATCTATTGTTTGCACTTTGCTATAAATACAATTATGGTTTTTGGGTTTAATAAGATGTAGTACTGACTTGTATTTATCAGATAATGTTAATTAAAGGTTAGCTATGTTATCTATAGGTTAATTCAATTGTTGTGCTCCAGTAAACGTATGATTGGAAGGTACGTATAGATAAAAGAACTACTATGGATAGCTCAAAATTAAACGAATTGCTTATTAAATATGGGAAGGGTACATGTACAGATAGCGAGATAATGCTTTTGTACCGCTTTTTTGATTCCTATCAGGACGAAGTCGATATATGGGATGCCAAAGGTTCTAAAGAAAAGGAAAGGGTACGTAGACAATTGGAGAAAAGGGTTAATAGAAAAATTCTTGCCGTGGAAGCTAAGCAAAAGCCAAGGTTAGGGTACTTTGTAAAAATTGCCGCAGCGGTCATCCTATTGTTGAGTATTGGATTTGTGGCGAGAATGGCACTTTCAGAAGAAATGACAATAGTGGAATATGAGCGTATTGTTTCCAATGATAGGGGGGTCAAGAAAGTTGACCTTCTGGATGGTTCATCAGTATGGCTTAACAGAAATAGTGAACTAAAGGTGCCCAAGACATTTTCAAAAGCAAAGATTAGGGAAGTGATCCTAGATGGAGAAGCGTTTTTTGTTGTTGCAAAAAATAAAGAGAGGCCCTTTGTAGTGAGCTCCAACGATATTAAAACCAAGGTTTTGGGAACCCGTTTCAATATTAGGGAAGATAATGGAGCCTCCGAGGTTTCATTGGTGGAAGGTAGCGTGGAGGTCATTGGGCCTTCAGAAAAGGTGCTCTTGAAACCAAATGACAAGGCCATTTACAAAAGCGGTCAAAACAATATAGAAGTAATTGGGATGGACAAGGAACTAGAGCTTGCCTGGATGTCCAACATTTTTGAGTTTGAACATACCGAACTTTCCAGGGTTGCCACATTGCTAGGACGCCGCTTTCATAAGATTATCGAATTTGATAATCCCGGGCTAAGGGGGAAAAAGGTAACGGGTTATTATAGGGATGAAAGCTTAAATACTATTCTGTTATCCGTGACCCAGGCCGGTAACTTGGACTATAAGTTTATTGATGAGACACATATATTAATATTTGAACCCACTAAAAAATGATTTTATGAAGTAAATAATAGAGCACAAAGAACACTAGAATAAAAAAAAGGGAAGCGCTACAACGCTTCCCAAGAATTCAATTCAACGATAAAAAAAATGATGATGTACGGCAAATACATTTCAACCACTCTTTTAATGAACAAATTCAGACTAAAACTATGAAAAAAAATGAACATTATTTTAGAAAATTTCTAATGAGAATTTCTACATTATATATATTGTTGGCATTGGGGCTACAAGGGGTTATGGCCTCCGGTGTTAATGGCCAATCATTACGCAATACTGAAGTGACCCTTGAAAGGGACACTTATGTATTAAGTGATATTTTTAAAAGGGTCGAGAACCAAACCAATTTTAATTTTATTTACTATTTAGACGAAATAGACATTGGCTCGGACTATGAGGTGACTAAGACCTTCAGATCGCTTTTTGACCTGCTATATGACCTTTCTGAGAAGAAGAGTATAAAATTTACCAGGGTTAACAAATCCATAAGTGTTTCTAAGATCAAGACCAATATCATTCAAAAGAAATCACAGGTTGTTGAACAAGTACTAATAAAGGGGACGGTCAATGACGAGAATGGACAGCCATTGCCAGGAGCAACAGTAGTGGAGAAAGGCAGGAATATTGGAACCAACACAGATTTTGACGGGAATTTTGAGATAACTGTAAATTCCGATGCCATTTTACAGTTTTCCTATCTAGGGTACTTTACCAAGGAGGTCGCTTTAAATGGACAGACTACCATTGTTGTGAATCTAATGCCTAATACAGAAAAATTAGAAGAGGTTGTGGTCATTGGCTACGGAACTAGTTCTAAGGAAAAAATCTCAGGAGCCGTTACAAGTATTGACTCAGAGGAGATACAGGAATATTCCAATTCCAATTTTGATCAAGCCATGGTAGGGAAATTGGCAGGGGTTAATATATTGACCAATGCCAGAAATCCAGGTGACGGAAATACTATAACTATCCGAGGTGAGGGTTCTATTACCGGGAATGCCTATCCTTTGGTGGTAGTGGACGGCTTTCCTCTTGCTGAGGGCAGTACCTTGAACGTAATTAATCCCAATGATATTCAAAGTATAGATGTCATTAAGGATGCCGCATCGGCAGCGATCTATGGTTCTAGGGCAGCCAATGGACTTATTATGATCACGACAAAAAAGGGAAATAGCAAAAAACCTACTGTAGAAGTTCGTTCCGTTATGGGTATACAGGAACGTACCGCTTCCTTTGATCTTTTAAATGCCTATGATGCCGCTATTTTCTTTAGAGACGGTCGTAATAATGCTTACCTGAAAAACCATGAAAATGTTAGTATATCCGACACAAAGGAACAGCGTATTGCAAATGGAGCTAATGTAAGGGAGCTTATAATGGATTATACGGTCCCTTATTTGAACAATGAAAAAGGATTGACCGATTTTAATTGGGAAGATGCCGTGTACCGTACAGCAATGGTGCAAAACCATTACGTTAGTGTATCAGGAGCAACGGAAGATAAGGATTATTCCATTTCCTTGGGCTATACAGATGAAGAGGGAATAGTCATTACAGCCGATCAGAAACGCTATACGGGAAATATCAAAATGAACACAAAGCTTAACGAACGCCTAAAGTTTGGAATTAACGTAAATGGCTACTACTCCGAAAGAGGTCTTACTAATGGAAACAATGGGTACCGATTTCCCGTAGATCCTGCAGGAAGGCCCATGGTGTATATGTATCCTTTCTTTTCGGCCTATGACACTACACATCCTACAGGTTATAATGTGGAGGCACAAATACGGGCAAACCGACCGTATAATGCCAACATGCAAGAGAATCCAGTGGCCATGGCCGAATTATCCAAGTATGAT
>CAXAVP010000332.1:0-4176 GCA_963972175.1 uncultured Arenibacter sp. | reverse complement strand
TTTACATCTATCTAACACCTATGCGTTTATGAAGTCTACATTGGCCTGTTGTATAATATTGACTCTTCTACTTTGGAATTGCAAAAGCAATGAAGAACTGCTTACATTTGAGCCCACGGAATATGTTGCAGAGAGCTGTGGAAATTGTCCCAGTATAGTAATTAATATTCCCTTGGTACTAGATAAAAAGGCTATTGGAAACACTGTAAACAATGCTATAAGGGAAGAGGTTATTTCCTTACTTATCTATGACGATGAAACTGAAGCTGCGAGTATAGAAGAGGCGATGAACTCCTTTAAAAATGGGTACTTGGAGCTTAAAAAACTATATCCCGATGAACCTGTAGGCTGGGAAGCCAATATTGAAGCAAGTGTCACCTATGAAGATAAAAACATAATTTCCGTTGAGATAAACTCCTATTCCTTTACAGGCGGTGCCCATGGGTTCTCATCTACCCGATTCTTGAACTTTGACAAGAAAAAAAATAAGGAACTGGAGACCATGGAATTGTTTAAAGATCCTTTGGCTTTTGAAAATTTTGTAGAAGATAAATTTAGGAAACAAGAAAACATACCGGCAACATCATCTATAAATGCTACCGGATTTATGTTTGAGAACGATCAGTTTTATCTACCCCTTAACATTGGTTTTACCGGGGACGGACTGAAGCTTTTCTATGAACAGTACGAGGTTACCTCCTATGCTGAAGGTCCCATTACCTTAACGCTCCCCTATGCGGAAATTGGACACTTTTTAAGTGTTAAATTGGACATTTAGCACTACTTTTTTACGGCCTTCAAGAGGGAAATAATGGCACCAAGGTGCAAGCCCTGATGATATACATTGAACATTATGGCATCCTCTACCGATTTTAAGGTAACGTTGGCACTGGTTGTATACTCATTATACCCATTAAAAATACCTTTACCATAATCTTCGCGCATCCAGTCTACAGTAGACAACAACAGCTCTGCCACTCCTTGAAGTTCTTCATCTGTTGGAGTTCCGCTAGGCTGCGTTCCCTTTTTGTACTTATCTACAAGGACCTCATCCAAACGCATGGGCTGCCCGCTTAGTTTGTAAACCAAGAGTTGCTCCGTTACAAGAACATGGGCTATATTCCACCAAATATTGTTTCGGAAGCCTTCTGGCACTTCTAAAAGTTGTTCTTTGGGGGTTTCCTTTAATATCTGGTACAGTTTTTTCCTATTCTGAAGTGTAATTTCAAATGCGTGTTCCACGGTCAATGTATTTTCTATTATTAATTATTTACAAACGGGCTTAAAAATAGTACAATTCAATTGAAATGGGTTTCTTTGCATAGCAAATAATATCCTGGGAATAGATTTATAAAAAAGAAACCTACACGATAAAAATAATCCTCACCTTAAAAAGGCAGCGGTTATCTTTATCCCATTAGGTTGGATGACACCTCTAAAAGTAATAAAAAACAGCTATGAAAAAGATATTTTATCTCAGCACTTGTGATACCTGTAAAAGAATTTTAAAGGAATTGGCCCCGTCTAGTGATTTTATACTTCAAGACATTAAACACGAAGCCATTACCCCTGAGGATTTAAAAATTATGGCAGATTTGTCCGGTAGTTATGAAAGCTTGTTTAGCAAGCGTGCACGGCTCTATAAAGAACGCAACCTAAAAGAGCAAAACCTCAGCGAGAAAGATTATAAACAATTGATCCTGGAGCACTATACATTTTTAAAAAGGCCGGTAATCATTTTGGATAACCAAATTTTTGTAGGAAACAGCAAGTCGGTAGTTGCCAAGGCCAAAGCCAGCTTAAACCCGTGAGCAAACGAACCCTAGCCATCTTGGCCGCCTTGGGTGCCACCACCATCTATGGCATAAACCACACCATTGCCAAGGGTGTTATGCCAAACTATGTAAGGCCATTTGGATTTATATTCCTAAGACTTTTTGGAGCTACCATACTATTTTGGGCCATTTCATTTTTTGGCCCCAGTGAAAAATTGGAAAAACGGGATTGGAGCCGGATTCTTGTTTGCGCCATATTTGGAATGGGCATAAACATGCTTTCCTTTTTTAAGGGACTGTCGCTTTCAACACCCATTAACAGTGCTGTACTAATTACCATTACCCCAATACTGGTAGTTATATTATCGGCATTGTTTATAAAAGAAAAAGTCTCCCTTCAACGAGGCATTGGCGTTTTTTTAGGCCTGATAGGTGCCTTGGGATTGGTACTATTTGGTGCAGAAGTCCGGCAGGATGCAACAAACATCCCCTTAGGCAATCTACTATTTATTGTCAATGCCACTTCCTATGGCCTATATCTTATCCTAGTAAAAAAACTACTGGAAAAATACCATCCATTTACCCTTATGAAGTGGTTGTTCGGTATTGGACTAATACTCACCTTACCGGTCACCTATTCAGATTTCATGAAAATCCAATGGCAGCAAATGCCGATGGAAGCACTAGGGGCCGTTGCATTTGTGGTGATTGGAACAACCTTTTTGACCTATTTGTTCAACGTTTTTGCCTTAACCCAATTAAAGGCCTCCACAGTAGGAGTTTTTATGTACTTACAGCCCCTGATAGGTATCGTATTTGCAGTATTATCGGGCAAGGACCACCTTAATCTCATAAAATTCACAGCAATTGTACTAGTATTGATAGGCGTATATCTAGTAAGCAAAAAAGCTAGACCAAATCCATAGGACGCACCTCAAACTTACGCGTATCCTCTTTGGTCAAGACCCTAAAACCCTGAGGACGGGGAATACTATTAAAGGCCTCCAACAACTCTCCTTGTAAAGCCGTTAAGCTTCTTGTACGTAAATTTATCCAAGCCCCCATTACCTGACAATGGGCAAAGTTGCGACCATTATGATCGTAGAAATTGTGATGAAATTCAAAGAACATACCATCCTCACTTAACCCCATTAACTCCAAAGAAACCTGTACAGGTTTCCCCAAAAATGCCTCCTTAAAGTAATATACATGCTCATGGAATACTACAGGGCCTAAATTGTGATCGGCCATTGTTTTTTGATTAAAGCCTAATTCCAATAAAAATGCCATACGGGTATGGCTCATAAAATTTATATAAGCCGAATTGGCCATATGCCGATTGGCATCAACGTCGCTCCAACGAATCTCGAAATCTTTTAAAAACATGCTTTATTATTTAGTATATTTGGAAATATTATGCGTGCATAGCAAACTCCAAATATACTATAGATAACTGGAATAGAAACTAAATACCTTACATTGTTCGCTATCACCATTAATTTTTAATTAAGAAAACCCAAATGCCATGAGCCTAAAGTCGACATTTTACAAAGAGTTATCACTGCCCGCCATAGCCGCGCCCATGTTTCTTATATCTGGCCCAGAATTGGTCATTGAATGTTGTAAAAACGGGATTGTAGGAACATTCCCGGCCCTAAACCAGCGCACTACGGAGGGATTTGAGGAATGGTTGGTAACCATTAAGACTGCCTTGGAGCAATTTGAAAGGGAAACAGGAAAAAAGGCTGCGCCATTTGGAGTAAATCTCATCGTACATCCTACGAATCCCAGATTGGAAGCCGATGTAAAGGTGTGTATTAAGCACAAGGTCCCATTAGTAATTACCTCCCTTGGCGCTGTTGCAAAAGTAGTTGATGCCATTCATAGTTATGGGGGATTGGTATTCCATGACATCATCAAAAAAAGACATGCCGAGAAAGCGGCCGAGGCCGGGGTAGATGGTTTAATTCTTGTGTCCGCAGGGGCCGGTGGCCATGCTGGGACCTTAAACCCAATGTCTTTGATTGCCGAGGTAAAGAAATTCTATCATAAAACCATAATACTTTCCGGTTGCATCAGTTCGGGTCAAGATATTGCGGCGGCTCTTCAAATGGGGGCAGACATGGCCTATATGGGCACTAGGTTTATAAATACCAAGGAAAGTCAGGCACCGGAAGAGTACAGAAAAATGATTATAGACTCAGGAGCCAGTGACGTGGTCTATACCGCTGCCATATCGGGGGTACACGCCAATTTTTTGGGCGCCAGTTTAAAAGCGGCCGGAATCAGTGAAGAAGACCTAAAAAAGGATACCAAAATAGATTTTGGCAAGGAGCTGGATACCGAGGCAAAAGCATGGAAGACCATTTGGTATGCCGGACAAGGAGTTACTACCATTGAA
>CAXAVP010000331.1:0-4221 GCA_963972175.1 uncultured Arenibacter sp. | reverse complement strand
TGGTTTTGAGTGGAATATTCAATTAAAAGTGGATGAGTTACACTATTTATTGACCCGGTATGTAGTTTTATTTAGCCAGCGGTAAATGGAAATAATATTTGTATCTTTAAAGACCCCCCAATTTTTTTAAGTATACCAAAGCTAAAAAATGGGTAAATCGGTCAACATAGTATTTTTTATCACTTTCTTTTTTGGTGCGTACTTATATGGTCAGTTGATAGATTACAATTCAGACACTCTGTACTTAAAAGTGTTTGTGGATACGGATAATTTTGGTAGCTCCTATTTGGATACCTTGGAGGAGGCTTATAAAAGTGCCCCTAATGATACCCTTCAGTTTTCTTTATTAAATGATCTGGCTTATTATTGGCATACACGTAATTTAACCAAGGCATTGGATTTTACCTTGGAGGGATTGGAACGCTGTACAGAAAATGACAACCAACTTTGGCATGGCCGGTTTCAGATTACCCAAGGGGCCATTTTATTGCGAATGGAAAAGTTGGATTGGGCGGAAACAGTACTACTAGAAGCAAAAAGTAAAGTGCTCCCTAATGACCTAGCATTTTTAAACACTCAATTAGGGTATGTATATGAACGTAGGGGAGAGTTGGACAAGGCGGCCGATTATGCCTTGGAATCACTAAAATTGGGACAGGAACAAAACGATAAAAAGGCAATAGCCTTGGCCTATAGTGACCTAAGTAATATTTTTTGGAAGCAGGCCAAGTATCATAAAGGTCTTGAATACGGAATTAAATCGCTTGTTGAGTTTGAAAAACGCGGAATAACCGATCTGGATTATGACTTCACCTTGTACGTGGTGGGCAACAATTACTTACAATTAAAACGGTTTGATGAGGCTCTTAAATATTATGAACATGCTTTGGCTATAGGGGAACGCTATGGTTTTTATAATAACTTAAGTGATATCTATATTTCCTTGGCTGACCTTTACGCATATTTAAATAGGTACGAGGAAGCTGAAAATGCTAGTTTGAATGCCATAAAATACGCTAAATTGTTGGATAACAACTTTATGTTGATGCGTTCATGGTTATCCATGGGAAAGCTTCAGCACCTACAGGGAAAATATAAGATGGCCATAACAAGCCTTCAAAAATCCATAGCCATAGCAACCGATGATTTTGGAGATGAGTATTATCTGAGTGAAGCATATGAAACCTTGGGCAAAGCCTTTGCAGGTGATCATAATTATATGGAGGCCTACAAGGCCTTTTCTGAATATGACGGATTAAAAAAAGAGATTTTCACCGCCGAATCGGACCGCCGAATAGCTTTGTTGCAGACTGAATTTGACCTTGCACAGAAAGAAGATACTATTCTTTTTCAAAAAGGAAAGATAAAAAAACAACAGAGCAACCAGATACTTACCTCAATTATTGCTGGTTTACTATTGTTTTTACTGCTAATGGGCATTGTGGCCATAAAAAATAACAGAAGAAAAAATGTTCAATTGCAGCACCAAAATGAAGAAAAAGAATTCCTTATCAAAGAGATACATCACAGGGTAAAGAATAATTTGGAGGTGGTTTCCAGTTTACTTTCCCTACAAGCAACACATATAGAAGATGTTAAGATCAAAGACAATATGCTCCAAATTCAAAACAGGATTCAGAGTATGAGTATGATTCATCAAAACTTATACAACGGGAGTAATATGGCCACTATAGAAATGCTGAGCTACTTTAAAAACTTGATGAATTATGTACTTCATTCCTATGGTGCTGAGCAGCGAATAGATGTAGTTTATGATATGGCCGAGATTGAACTTAATGTGGATATAGCAACACCTATTGGTTTAATAGTCAATGAGCTGATTACCAACTCCTTAAAATATGCCTTCCCCAATAACTCTGTAGGCGTCATCACTATAGGGTTAACCCGGAACACTTCCCATTTAGAACTAAAGGTGACCGATAATGGCATAGGTATTCAAAATGGGAAAAAGTCCCATGGTACTGGATTCGGAAGTCAGTTGGTACAACTCTTGACCAAGCAACTTGATGGTAAAATGATTTTAACCCAGCATAAAGGAACAGCTGTTTCCTTTGAATTTCAACTTAATAAAGCTGCGTAGTTATGAAAGACCAAACCCGTATCCTGATTGTAGAGGATGATATGATCATAGCCGCCAATATTTCTTTGCAACTCGCTAATTTGGGCTATGAGGTAATTGGGATTGTAACCAGGGGAGAAGAGGCCATATTGCACGCTACCACCAATATGCCCGATATACTTATATTGGACGTGAACCTAAAAGGGGCCATAAGTGGTATTGAAGCTGCTACTGAAATTCAGAAAACCCATAACATCCCTATTATTTATCTTACCGCCAATAGTGACGAAACAACCTTTGCCAAGGCCAAGGCCACCCATCCCCATGCCTTCATTTCCAAACCCTTTAACAAGCTGGATCTACAGCGTACCGTTGCCCTGGTGGCCGAACAACTAAAGGAAGATCCAACAGAGAGTATTGGGAGTTCAGAGAGCTTTGAGGCCTTAGAGGATAGAATATTCGTTAGGCACAATGGAAAAATGGTGAAGTTGATGTTGGATGAGATTCTGTATATAGAGGCGGATAGGAATTATAGCAAAATTATAACTCCCAATGCCAATTATTTAATTAGTACAACCCTTAAGCATGTGGAAACAGAACTAACACATCCTAAATTTATTAGAGTCCACCGCTCTTATATGGTGAATATTTCAAAATTGGATGTTGTAGCCGATAATCATCTGGAAATCAATAGAAAGGTCATCCCTATGAGTAAAACCTTTAAAGAGTACGTTTTGAAACACTTACACACTATTTAATAGGTTTACTTTTTCTTTGGTAACTTTTTACTGTCTTACGGACACCCAACACTTTCATTCGTCCTTTTTCCTTTTTTTAAATAGTACTTATTGCTTAAAATGCCAATGGATAAAGCTGTGTACTGTGTCGGATATTTTTCGGGCTATATAGCAATTCCTTTACATAGCTATTAATTTAATAAAGACATCATGAAAAAATGTATAACTTTTGTCCTACTTGTAATAATGGGCAATATGGTGCTGGCACAAGACAAATTGTATCTCATATTCGAATTCATGCAAGTAGACAATGAACAGGAGGCGGCCTATGCCGAAACAGAGGAGTTTTGGGAAAAAATTCAACAACAACGAATCAATAGCGGAGACATTATAGGTTGGGATCTATGGGCGCTAAGCCCTGGGGGAGAGCAGCAGGGATTTCAATTCCTGACCGTAACCTTATATAATGATCCGGTAAAGATGATGGATGGAAGTAGTTGGGCACAGTTAATGGAAAGGGCCAAAGCGGCATACCCCAATATGTCTGAGACAGATCTCAATAAAAAATTAAACCACTCTTCGGTGACCAGGGATTTGGCGGTAAGGATATACGCAGAAGAAATAGCCGCAACCAAAGGAGATTTTGACATGCCTTTGGGTACCGTTGCACAGATAGATATGATGAAGGCCGACCTGATGGACTATGAATCCTATGAAAAAGCGGAGATGGAAATATTTCAACCAATCCACCAGAAAGCCGTAGACTCAGGAAACAAAGCTAATTGGGGGCTAATACGGTTCATTTGTCCAATAGGTAGTGACACCTATGCTTCACATATGACGGTAAGTATGTTCAAGGATTATAAACAAGCCCTTGGCCAAAACATTAATTGGACGGAGGGGGCAACCCCCGAAACAACTAAGGCTATGCAAGAAGGTTTAAAAATGAGGGACATGAAATATGTCTATATGGCCAATTTGATGCGCAAGGCGCGATAAATAAACGGACTATGGCAATGGTCTAAGTTCCGGTGTCCGATATATTTTAATGGTAGCTTATGGGCTATTTCTAAATTATTTACTTAGGGTTACAGTCTTGTCTCCTTTACCAACAATAATCTTATCGGCCACATCCAAAAAAAGTCCGGTTTCTACAATGCCTGGGATTTGTTTTAATTCACGCTCCAAAACCGATAGATTGGAAACTTTTAAAATATTGAGATCTAGAATGTAGTTGCCCTCATCAGTGATGTAGTTTTCACCATTTTGTAGTCTTAATATAGGGTGCAGGTCCATTTTATTCAGCAATCGGGATATGTTGGCGGTGGCAAAAGGAATGGTTTCAACAGGGAGTTTAAATTCCCCCAGACGTCTTACTTCTTTTGTAGAGTCGGCAATAATGAT
>CAXAVP010000330.1:0-4225 GCA_963972175.1 uncultured Arenibacter sp. | reverse complement strand
CCATGCCAGTATTGCTACGGCAAAATCGGCTGTGGAAGGCTTGGTAAAGTCTTTGGGCGCAGAACTGGCTCCTACCCTTAGGGTAAATGCCATTGCCCCGACGGTAACCCATACGCAATTGGCTTCAAAATTACTGCGCAATGATAAGATGATTGAAAATATAAAAGAACGACATCCTTTAAAAAAATATTTAGACCCCCAAGAAGTAGCCCATATGGCCCAGTTCCTAGTTTCAGAGAAAGCCTCCGCTATATCAGGACAGGTATTTGAAATGGACTGCGGTATTGTAAGCTTTAAAATTTAAGGACGTATTGGTGATACCACAAATAAGGTGCTGCCAATTGGCTAAAAGAACAACAATACTACTATTGCATTGAAAGCATATTTTTAAGACTACCAACCAAAACTTTTACCCCATTGGTGGGTAACAACGCAAGAACATGATTAAATTAACAACTCATGGGCCTGCGTAGTTCATTACATTTAAATTATTTTTGTCTTTAATAAACAACAATAAATAATACTCTGGGCAATCGGAGATTCTTGGGCGCACCTTACCCCATTTAAATGCACCAAAAACTTCCCCCAATACAAATTTAGAAATAACCTAAGTTAACATCTCTGCTACTGATACATGTTCAACTTAAGTACAAATTCTTATTAAACATTAAAAAATTGAACAAGCCTAAGAGCAACCGGAAACTACAGGAAGAGCACAACAAAATCTTTATTGAGCAGGCGCCAACCGCCATAGCCATGCTTGATAACGAAATGAAGTACATTGCCGTCTCGCAACGCTGGTTAAAGGATTATAAATTGGAGGGAGAGGAAATTATTGGTCGCTCCCACTATGAAATTTTCCCCGAAATAGGGGATGATTGGAAAGAGAACCATAAGAAATGTTTACAAGGAGAAATAAACAAGTGCGATGAAGCCCCTTTTAAAAGAGCTGACGGTTCTATACAATGGATCTATTGGGATGTGCGTCCCTGGTATATTCCAGATGGTAGCATTGGCGGATTGATTATGCATACGGGTGATATAACACACCTAAAGGAAAAGGACCTTGAAAAAAGCCGAATAGAAGCTATCTTGGAAAAGACCAATGAGGTGGCACGTATAGGGACTTGGGAATTTAACGTAACAAAAAATGAAATATTCTGGAGCAAAATAATCAAGGAAATACACGAAGTATCGGATGATTACAAACCTAATTTTGAGGATAGTCTTCTTTTTTTTAAGGAAGGGGAGAGTCGTGATAAGGCAGTTAACGCCATCAACGAGGCCTTAGGTCAAGGGTCCCCCTTTGATCTGGAATTGGAATTGGCAACCGCAAAAGGCAATAGTCGATGGGTACGAGCCATAGGAAAATCAGAGGCTACTGAAGGTAAAACCAATAGACTCTTTGGGATCTTTCAGGATATCAGCAAAATTAAGCTTTCTGAATTGGCACTGGATAGGGCGCATTCCGAATTAAAAGCAATTTTTGATTCAAGGTCCATAGCCATTATCTCTACCGATAAGGATAGTCTTATTAAAAACTTTAATCGGGGGGCCGAAGCATTATTGGGCTATAAGGCCAATGAAGTAATAGGTGTAAAAAAACCCAGTGTATATCTTCTGAAGGAAGAAGTTGAAAAATTTACAAAAGACGTAGCAGAATCATTTGGAAAAAACGGAACAAACTTTAACCACTATACAGACCTAGCCGGCCGCGAATTAAACGATACTAGGGAATGGACCTACATAAGAAAAGACGGCTCCACATTTCCTGCCCTCTGTACCCTGTCTGCCATTAAAAACAGTGAAGGCCAAAACGAAGGTTTTATAGCGGTATCAACCGACATTTCCGAGTTTAAAAAAGTAGAAAACGAACTACTTCGGAAAAACCAAATGCTGAATGTGGCCGAAAAAATAACCATGATGGGAAATTGGCAATGGAATACCCTCACCAATAGCGTGAAATGGTCCACAAACCTTTATGCCATTTTTGAATTGGATGAAAGCCAGACCGCATTGACCTATGACACCTATTTTGCCTTTGTTCATCCAGACGATAAAGAAGCTGTAACCCAGTATGTGGAAAAATCGTTCAGGGACAAAAAATTCCACGACTTTTTTCATCGCATTAAATTGAATAATGGAAAAATAAAGACCGTGCAGCTTCTGGGAGAAATAATTACCAATGAACAAAACGAAGTCATAGAGATGATTGGTACCTGCCAAGATGTAACAGAGCAAAAAATCGCAGAAAAGAAGTTTAGGGGCCTTTTAGAATCGGCTCCGGATGCCATGGTAATCGTTAATGCCACAGGAAAAATACAGCTCATTAACAAACAGGCAGAAAAATTATTTGGATACCAAACGGAAGAATTACACAACAAACCCGTAGAAATCCTTATTCCAGCAAGGTTTACGCCCAAACACACCAATGATAGAAAGCGTTTTTTCCACTCCCCAAAGACGAGGATAATGGGAGAAGGAAAAGAGTTGTACGGCCTGAAAAAAAATGGAAAGGAAATACCCGTTCAGATAAGCTTGAGTCCCCTTCACACAGAGGAAGGGTTATTGGTATCGGCAGCCATACGCGATATAACGAAACAGAAATTGGCCGAGCAAAAAATTATTGAGTCCAATGAAAACTTGGAGATTATTGCCGAAAAACTAAGGCTCCAAAATAAACAGCTTGCAGACTTCACCCACATCACTTCACACAACCTACGTGCGCCCGTCAGCAACCTAAATGCATTGTTATCCCTTTATAAAGAATGTGCAAATGAAGTGGACAAAAATGAATTGTTCAACAAATTTGAGACGGTAATCCACCATCTTACCGCTACCCTGAACACCCTTATGCTGGCCTTAAAAATAGAAAGTGAGGATTTAGAGGATGATTTGGAAACTATTCACTTTGAGGATATCCTACATAAAACAAAAGAAATTCTAAGCGGCGAAATTATTAACTCGGGCAGCACAATAAATAGTGATTTCTCTAAATGCCCAAAAATTAGATATAAAAGAATATATTTAGAGAGTATTTTCCTTAATCTAATTGGCAATGCCATTAAATATAGATCACAGTCACGTACTCCTGAAATATGCATCGAGTCGGCCATAACCGATGAAGGAAAAACTGTTTTAACATTTAAAGACAACGGTCTGGGCATTGACCTGGAAAGACACGGACATAAATTATTTGGATTAAACAAAGTATTCCATAGACATCCTGATGCCAAGGGTGTTGGTTTATTTTTAACCAAAACACAAATTAAAGCAATGGGTGGCCACATTTCGGCATCCAGTAAAGTAGATGAGGGAACGACCTTCACCATAAATTTTAATTAATACAATATGCGTACACTAACCAAAATTTGTATTGTTGATGATGACGACATATATAGATTTACTATAGAAAGAACATTGGAATCACTTGAACTTGCCACTAAGACCATGACCTTCTCGGATGGGGAACAGGCCATTAAGTTTATATCGGACCACCATAACGAAGATGCCAAACTTCCGGATATTATCTTCTTGGATATAGACATGCCCGTTATGGATGGATTTCAGTTTATGGAAGAATATGAAAAAATTAAATCCAATGTTGCTAAAGATATGACTATCTATATGGTCTCTTCCTCCATGGACCCCGTAGACATTGATAGCGCTAAAAAAATAGCCTCAATTTCGGATTATATCGTTAAACCCATAAGTTCTGACCGGTTAAAATCTATATTGGAAGATTTAAACTAAACCTATCTAAAATAGTAGATACCATAATTCTTTTGCCCAAAAAAAATCACGGCCATAACAGTTGGACAGATTATTGGAATTACAGGCCAAGTTTTGACGGCTTTATGCCAATGGCAATCTACTTTAGCCGTGAACAACCAGCCTACACTATCGTAGGATTAGGGTACGCTATGCCCTGCCACATACACTAAAAATACGATAGGCAACCAAGAAACTCCTATTTAGCTAGCCTTGCATTCATACTGGCCACTACACACCAATAAAAATCCCCATAAAACTTAAATTTATGGGGATTTCACCTTCAATATGAAGTAATTGCTTAAACTAAAAATTCTTATGCATTTAATAGTGCTTTTAATTCCTTAGCTGCTTCGGCAGGATCCTTGGCCCCATAAATGGCCGCTCCAGCAACTGCCACGGTTACCCCGGATTTTTTTACGGCAGTAATACTACCTCTATTAACGCCACCAGC
>CAXAVP010000329.1:0-4227 GCA_963972175.1 uncultured Arenibacter sp. | reverse complement strand
TCCACAGTTGCAACCCCTAGTGTAATCAAAGTTGCCAAACTTCCCACCCATTGCCAATTTTCATTCAGTTCCCAAACATTGAAATAGGCTGCCAAACTCAGGGCAAACAGGGGTAAAAAAACCCTAAATCCGGCCGAGGTAGCAAGTCCCACACCTAAAAATATGCTTAAAATGGTCTCAAAAGCCATATACTAAACTTTAATGCGAAATTAGGCTATTCCTAATCAACAAAAAAATCGTTCTTAAAGCCTATGAGGTATAGTTTATGTTTGGCCCTAGTAACAGCCGTGTACAACCAGCGCAGGTACTCCTTATCTATACCGTTTGGCAAATAGGGTTGTTCCACAAATACGGTATTCCACTGACCACCTTGGGATTTATGACAGGTAATGGCATAGGAAAACTTAACCTGGAGGGCATTGAAGTATTTGTTGTTCTTAACGGCCAAAAACTTTTTGTATTTGGATTTCTCCTCGACGTAATCTTTCATGACCTCCTGATATAACCTATTGCCATCATCGTAGGACAAGGAAGGGGTTACCGCCATAATGGTATCCAGCAAAAGTACCGTTTCAAAGGGTTTTTGATCTGGGTAGTCTACCATTTTCACCTTTACTTCGGCAAACCTAAAACCGTAAAGTTCCTTGATAGCAAATATTTCAAGTACTTCTATAATATCGCCATTCGCAATAAATCCGGCCTCGGAGGTTGGTTTTAACCAAAAATAATTGTTTTTAACAACCATCATATAGTCCCCTACTGCCAATTCGTTCTCCAGGAAGAGTATTCTATTCCTAATATTTTCATTGTAAAGATTGGCCCTTTTGTTAGAACGCACTATAATAGCCGTTTCCTCTTTGCCATTCTGGGAATAGGATTCGTCTATGGCCTCCTGTATATCATTCCCATCCACCAACCTAACTATATCGGAATACGAAGCAACGGAGAATTTAAAATCGTCAAAAAAATCACCCTGCAACTGTTCCCGTAAATTAGTGGCATTGACCAAAATTCCAGAATCCTCGGCCTGTCTAACCACCTCGTCCAATTCCAATTTTATCACTTCCTTATTATAGTTAAGTGATAACTGATCCTGATCCAAGGCTGGACTAATATCTAAATGAACGGGAGGAAGCTGGGCCGTATCCCCTATAAGTATAAGCTTGCAATTATGGCCAGAATAAATATACATTAACAGGTCGTCCAGTAGGGAGCCATTTTCAAAGAGTTTGGAATCTGCCGGTGAATCCGGGATCATAGAAGCCTCATCCACAATAAAAATAGTATTCCTATGCTTATTGGGTGCCAATACAAACTGTATACCTCCCCCACTTTGCTTTTTGGGGAAATATATTTTCCTATGTATGGTAAAAGCCTGGGTTCCGGAATAATTGGACATAACCTTGGCGGCCCTACCTGTAGGAGCCATTAAAACCGCCTTCATAGTTGTTTTCCAAAGGTTGGTGACAATGGTACCAACAATGGTTGTTTTTCCAGTCCCGGCAAAGCCTTTAAGGAGGAAAACACAGTCTTTTTCCTTGGATAAAACAAATTTTGCCAGTTTCTCCAAGGCCACGGCCTGTTTTAGGGTTGGATCATGTGGAAACTTATCTTTCAGTAATTTATAAAAAGTAGCGTCAGTGATAGAATTCATGGCCATCAAAGATAATCAGTATTTTTAAGGCCAAATACTTTTGTCATTAAAAAAAAATTGTAGATTTGTGACAACCACTAAATATAATAACACATAATAAAATGAAGACCATATTACAAATTTTTCTTTGGCTAGTATGTATCGGGTTGGGTTATATGATTTACAATTCCGTAAACGGACCTATCGAGTTTAAAAAAGTTAAACAAGAGCGATTTGCCCAAGTAATAGCCAAGTTAAAGGATATTAGAGATTCCCAAGAAGCTTATAAAACTGTAAATGGTAGATATGCTAAAGATTTTAATTCCCTTGTAAGTTTTATTGATACAGCAAACTATACCATAACACAACAGAGGGATTCTTCTTATATGGAATTTGACAAGACCTATGGGATAGACATGTTAAAAGAGGTAAAGATTGTTGATACCTTGGGTACCGTAGCGGTAAAAGATTCTTTGTTTAAGAAAGACAACCGTTACAAGAATATGATGAATGTTCCCTTTGCTCCCAACGGAGAAAAATTTGAAATGAAAGCTAGCATCATTGAAAAAGCCGGTTATAAGGCTCCCGTATATGAAGTAAAAGTTAGCAAGGACGTTGTTTTACACGATCAGCCCAAAACACTTTTGGCCAAAGAGAATACGCAAGTAAACGTTGACGAGGTCAATGGAAATGTTATTAAAGTTGGATCGTTGACCGAGGTAAGTACCAGTGGAAATTGGCCTTCTATATATGACAAACGAATCGACCAATAGCATTCTAGAAAATTCTAAATCGGAATATCATAAATTGTCCATTCAAGTTAGCTTGAATGGACTTTCTTTTTGTGTTCTGGACACACTTTCCAATACCATTCTTGCCTCAGAGCGAATAGTATTCGAAAATGAATTGACCCCTTATGCCGTTCAAAAAGAAATAAAACATCTTTTTGAACAGAACAAGATTGGAGCTATTACTTTTTCTGAGGTGGTGGTAATCCATAGGAACAACCTTTTTAGCCTTGTTCCCAAGCCACTGTTCAACGAAGAAGAACTGGCCAATTACCTTAAATTCAATGCCAAAATATTGGCCAATGACCATTTGGAATATGACGAGGTAAACAACTTGGACCTGGTAAATGTATATGTACCTTTTGTTAACATCAACAATTACATCTACGACCTTTTCGGGGAGTTTGAATTTATGCACCATGGCAGCGTCCTTATACAAACATTGACCAACAGCCATGGCAACAGCAACGACCCCATTTGCTATGTTCATCTCATTGAGGGCCATATGGACATTACCGTCATTTCACAGAAAAAGCTAATACTGTACAACAATTTTAGTTTCGGCACCAAGGAAGATTTTATCTACTACCTTTTGTTTACCTTTGAGCAATTAAAATTGGATACCGAAAGCACCAAACTCAAATTATTTGGATCTATTGAAGAAGGGGATGCACTTTATGAAATGTGCCATAGGTATATAAAGGATATTTCTATCTTTATACCTTCCAATACCTCTTTCTACCACTTTGGAGAACTGGAAAAGGAAACCATAGATTTCACCCTGCTAAACAGCTTATAATGCGTATTATTTCAGGAAAAAACAAAGGACAGAGGCTAACAGCGCCCAAAAAACTCCCAGTACGGCCTACAACCGACATGGCAAAAGAATCCTTGTTCAATATCCTGAACAATCAATATTACTTCAGTGACGTGATTGTATTGGATCTCTTTGCAGGCACTGGCAATATTAGTTATGAATTTGCTTCCCGGGGGAGTGAAACCATTACTGCCGTAGATGGTGACATGGGCTGCATTAGATATATTTCCGAGACTGCAACCAATTTCGGATTTCCCATTACGGCCATTAAAAGGGATGTATTTCAATACTTGGAAGGCAATGCCGTTAAAGCCCACATTATCTTTGCCGACCCCCCTTACGATATGCCCACCGAGGATTTTACAAGAATTGCCCAACTAGTGTTTGAAAAAGAATTGCTTTTGGAAAATGGTGTTTTAATCATAGAACACTCCAAACACACCGATCTTTCCCATTTGGCACACTTCACGGACCACAGAAGATACGGCAGTAGTGTTTTTAGCTTTTTTGAATGGACCGAAGAGGGTGAATAGCGGCGATTTACAATGGCCCAATAGCACTTCAGCTCATTTATTATTGTATTGATACTAGGCAGAAAAGAAGATATTTTGTCCCTATAAGAAATTAGATGGCGCCAAAGTTAGGTTATTCGCCGCAATCTGGTTTATGAAAAAACACTCCGATAATTATTGATACCGACTGTGGCGGCAATGCCCAAAAGAAACTCTGATAATAATGGATACCACTTGTGGCTACAATGCCCAAAAGAAACTCTGATAATAATTGATACCGCCTACGGCGGCATTAATTCGACTACGCATTTTCTGCGAAAATGCTGTCTCATTAAAAATAAAAGCAGGTCATAAGCCGGATTCTGTTAACCTTGAAGTAATTCAAGATCTCCTTATCATTTATCTAGGCCCATGGTTACCCATAGGCTCTAACCGCCTACCCTTCAGCTTGGGCGTGCAGCCCTCAAACACTGATTT
>CAXAVP010000328.1:0-4232 GCA_963972175.1 uncultured Arenibacter sp. | reverse complement strand
TTTGAGGATATTGGTCTGGTGGAGGTGGGGTCGGAAATGGGAAGATCCATTCTAGATACCGGGCAAAATGGCGAGGTAGGGAGTGTGGTTCCAAATGAGCTGCCCAGTGTGAGTGAGTCCTTAAGTGAATCCCCACTACTGCTTATTGTAGAGGATCATGAAGAGGTGAGGGAGTTTTTAAAATCGGTTTGGACTGGAAAATACCGCATAGTTGAGGCTAAAAATGGGGAGGAAGGTATGGCAATAGCCTTGGAAGTAGTGCCAGACCTTATTATATCAGACGTGCGTATGCCTATTTGTGGGGGAATAGAACTTTGTAATAAGTTAAAGACCGACGTGCGTACCAGTCATATTCCTATTATTCTATTAACCGCAGGTATAGGGGAAGAACTGGAATTGCAGGGGCTGGAATCCGGAGCGGACGATTTTATCACCAAGCCCTTTAAGTTGAAAATCCTTCAAACAAGGGTGGAAAATTTAATAGGCCTAAGAAAATTATTGCGCAATAGATATAGTCAGGAACTCGTTATTGAGCCCAAGGATATTGCCGTTTCCCCAACCGATGAGGCCTTCCTTGCTAAATTGGAAATGGTGCTGGATGAGCATCTGTCCGACCCCCGGTTCAACGCAGAGGTTTTCTGCCGAAAATTGGACATGAGCCGTATGCAACTACATAGGAAACTCTTGGCTTATACCGGACTTTCTACTACCGCCTTTATTAGGTCGCAACGCTTAAAACAAGCTCTTCAAATCCTAAAAACATCAGATGCGTCCGTTAGTGAAATTGCCTATGCCGTTGGCTTTAATACTCCTTCCTATTTTATAAAATGCTTTAAAGAGGTTTACCAGAAAACCCCAACGGAGTATGTGCAGGCCACAAATAGATAGACTACCGGTCAATGTTACATTTATTGCAAAGATTGTTACATATGAGATATGTTCTTTAGTAGGCTTGTCATAGCTTTGGTATCCTGCTTCCAAAGGTTTTGCAAGCTTGGGATTGTTAGACTTTTGGTTGGCCCCTTTATAGTTATGGCCCGGGAAAGATGAAAGGGAATGGCATTTGCGATTGGGCGTCTTTACGGGAAACAACAAATTAAATTAACTCAAACTCCACTATTATGAATACTAAAAATGTTAACGGGATTACCTTGGTTTTTTTGGCAATGCTTGCCATATCCATATTTATGATTTTAATGGCACTGTCGCTCTAATATTCCATATGTATATGGGATTTCTGCAATAGTGAACCTAGGGCGCCCTTTTTACCTGTTTAAAGGTGTAGGCTAGGGTGTGAAAATACTAAACCAAAAAGTATGTTTTTTATATACTTTTTGGTTTATTTTTTTACCATAAATATTTTACAAAAGTAGCCGTGTCCGCTAAAGTTAATGAACATCACTTGTGAGTCCACATTTCAACATTCTGTGTTAAAAACTTTGTATTAAATATAAAGAAAGGGCTTTAGTTATTGGGGGTATTTTGCAATCTTTGTTAATCCCTACCGAGGGCTATTTTTCGCCTTAGTTTTAAAAATTTTATAAATACAAAAGATATGTCAGCAGCCATTGAGCCGATCCTGCAAGAAAACCTTAACCGATTTGTTATCTTTCCTATCAAACATCATGATTTATGGGACTGGTACAAAAAATGTGAGGCTAGTTTTTGGACGGCAGAGGAAATAGACTTGCATACCGATCTAAACGATTGGAATAATAAATTAAATAGTGACGAGCGTTATTTTATAAAGCATATATTGGCCTTTTTTGCGGCTTCCGACGGAATTGTCAATGAAAACTTGGCAGAGAATTTTGTGAGCGAAGTGCAATATGCCGAGGCGAAATTCTTTTACGGGTTTCAGATAATGATGGAAAACATTCATTCGGAAACCTATTCCCTTTTAATAGATACCTATGTTAAGGACGAAAAGGAAAAAGACCTACTTTTTAACGCCATAGAAAACTTTCCGGCCATTAAGAAAAAGGCCGAGTGGGCCTTAAAATGGATAGAGTCTCCTAGTTTTGCGGAAAGACTAATTGCCTTTGCTGCAGTAGAGGGTATTTTCTTTTCCGGGGCATTTTGTTCCATATTTTGGTTGAAGAAAAGAGGGTTGATGCCCGGACTTACCTTTTCCAATGAATTGATATCCAGGGATGAGGGGATGCATTGTGATTACGCCGTGCACCTTCACAATAACCACTTGGTAAATAAAGTGCCAAAGGCGCGTATTACCGAGATTTTGGTGGATGCCTTAAATATAGAAAGGGAATTTATTACAGAATCACTTCCAGCTAGTTTGATTGGAATGAATTCTAAATTGATGACCCAGTACCTAGAGTTTGTAACAGACCGTTTGTTGGTGGAACTGGAATGTGATAAAGTGTACAACTCTACCAATCCGTTCGACTTCATGGATATGATATCCCTACAGGGCAAAACCAATTTCTTTGAGAAAAGGGTTGCCGAATATCAAAAAGCAGGGGTTATGAACAAGGATAAGGACGATGACTCACAAAAAATCAGCTTTGATGCCGATTTTTAACCTATAGGACCTTTGGTTTAAATCCCCTTTGGGTTATAAGGGGATTTTTAAGCAATGAATTTGATATGTTAAAATTTTTAACATATCGCCCCCTAACCCAAACTTATGTATCATTTTAAAATTGTAGCGACATGTATGTAGTAAAAAGAGACGGCAGAAAAGAGCTGATGATGTTCGACAAGATCACGGCCAGAGTACGAAAATTATGTTATGGACTTAACGATTTGGTAGACCCATTAAAGGTGGCCATGCGTGTAATTGAGGGTCTGTATGACGGAGTGACCACTTCTGAATTGGATAATTTGGCAGCGGAAATTGCGGCTACCATGACCACAACACACCCCGACTATGCAAAATTAGCGGCACGTATTTCTGTTTCCAACCTACATAAGAATACCAAGAAATCCTTTTCGGAAACCATGAAGGATCTCTATGAATATGTAAACCCAAGGACGGGCAAAAAGGCGCCTTTATTGTCCGATGAGGTGTATAAGGTGATTTCGGAGAACGCTGAAAAATTGGATTCGACTATTATTTATAACCGGGATTTTGGCTACGATTATTTCGGGTTTAAAACATTGGAGCGTTCTTATCTATTAAAACTTAATGGGAAGATTGCCGAACGCCCACAGCATATGCTTATGAGAGTTTCCGTAGGGATCCATTTAAACGATTTGGATTCGGCCTTGGAAACCTATGAGTTGATGTCTAAAAAATACTTTACACACGCTACACCTACATTGTTCAATTCTGGTACACCAAAACCCCAGATGTCGTCTTGTTTTTTATTGGCTATGAAAGACGATAGTATAGATGGTATTTACGACACATTGAAGCAAACTGCCAAGATTTCCCAATCTGCCGGGGGGATAGGTCTTTCTATCCATAATGTTAGGGCTACTGGTTCCTATATCGCCGGTACCAACGGGACCTCCAACGGTATTGTTCCCATGCTACAGGTTTTTAATGACACCGCGCGTTACGTAGATCAGGGAGGTGGAAAGCGTAAGGGTAGTTTTGCCATATACGTGGAGCCATGGCATGCCGATATCTTTGAGTTTTTGGACTTAAAGAAGAACCACGGGAAGGAAGAAATGAGGGCCAGGGACCTCTTCTACGCCATGTGGGTACCCGATTTGTTTATGAAAAGGGTTGAGTCTAACGAAAATTGGACCTTGATGTGTCCTAATGAATGTCCTGATCTTTTTACCCAGCACAGTGAGGATTTTGAAAAACTATATACTAAGTACGAGGATGAAAACAGAGGGCGTAAGACGGTTAAAGCACGGGATTTATGGGAGAAGATCCTAGAGTCCCAAATAGAGACGGGAACACCTTATATGTTGTACAAGGATGCGGCCAATAGAAAGAGTAACCAAAAGAATTTGGGGACCATTCGCTCTTCCAACCTTTGTACGGAGATATTGGAGTATACCTCCCCTGATGAGGTGGCCGTATGTAATTTAGCGTCCATTGCTTTGCCTATGTTTATTAAAAACGGCCAATTTGATCATAAGGAATTGTTCAAGGTTACCAAGCGCGTGACCAAAAACTTGAACAGGGTTATAGATCGTAATTACTACCCCATCAAAGAGGCCGAGAATTCCAATATGCGCCATAGGCCAATTGGACTGGGGGTACAGGGCTTAGCAGACGCCTTTATAATGTTGAGAATGCCCTTTACCAGCGA
>CAXAVP010000327.1:0-4258 GCA_963972175.1 uncultured Arenibacter sp. | reverse complement strand
ATTAAAAGAAAAAAGATTGGGATAGTGGCTTGTTGCCCGGGTACGTTTTTTCTTTTAATCCCGGTACCAAAAAATTTAAAGTAAATGTGGGAGATGGTACAAATCGGGTGGATGTCGAAGCCGGACAAATAACGGATAATGAATGGCACACCCTGAGTGCCACTTTTGATAGAGACGGACAGCTAAAAGTATATGTAGATGGTACTTTGAAGAACAGTGCAGATATGTCATCGATTGGAAATATGGACAATACCTTCCCTTTTACCATAGGGGCAGATGGCAATAGTAGTTATAAATATAAGGGATACCTATCAGAGGTGAGGGTTTTTAATGGATTGTTGCAAGCCGAAACAATAGAGGCGTGGAAATGCAAAATATTGGATGATACGCATCCAATGGCAGCCAATATTAAAGGGCATTGGAAATTAACAGAGGGAGCGGGAACAGTAATTTCGGATGCCGGCCCAATAGCCGCACATGGTACATTATCGGGAGGTCAATGGAGGGATGCAACGATTACAACTATAGAAAGGGTAAGTAATTATGAGGATACGCCCCGAACTGTAGACCTTGCAGCAACCGCCTTAAAACATTTATGTATACCTATAGATCCCAATTGGGGACTTGAAGGAAATTCATTACTGGATTTTAGCTGTTATTAACGATAAATTTAACATTAACAATTTTCATATATGTAAAAGTTTTGTACTTTAGTGCAAAATAGAATAACAACTTTTTTATAATTTAAAACATGAATATTAATAATAGAAATTATCCAAAACAAAAACAGACCATTATAGGAGTTTGTATGGATGGGACCTCATATCCATATTACGAAGCCGCTAAGGACGTTATGCCCAATTTACAGCGGTTTATAAAGGAGGGATCGGTAGGCATGGTTAAAAGTGTAATCCCATCCTTTACCAATCCCAATAACATGGCCATTGTTACAGGGGTAACGCCTAAGATAAACGGAATTTGTGGGAATTTCTATTGGGATACCGAGCTGCAGGAAGAGGTAATGATGAATGATCCCAAGTATCTAAAGGTGCCTACTATCTTGTCTGAATTAAGTAAGAACGATAGAAAAGTGGCGGTTGTTACCGCTAAGGATAAATTGCGCAAAATGTTGGCCCACAATCTGGATGGTATTTGCTTCTCGGCAGAATTTGCCAATCAGGCTACCTTGGAAGAGAACGGAATAGCAGATGTGGAGCAAGGGTTGATGGGTAAGGAAAGACCGGGAATTTACGATCCTTATATCTCTGTGTATTGTATTGAAGCGGGTGCCAAACTATTAAAGCGTGAGCATTTTGATGTCATGTATCTAACCACAACAGACTTTGTGCAACATAAATATGCTCCAGGAAGTCCGGATGCCAATGATTTCTTGTCGAAAATAGATTTTTGGCTGGGAGAGTTAGATAAATTGGGGGCCATTATTGGTGTAACGGCTGATCATGGTATGCAGGCCAAGACCAATCCGGATGGTAGTCCCAAAGTACAGTTTATAGAGCAGCTCTTGGATGCCCAGAATATTAAGTCCAGGGTGATTTTGCCTATCACGGACCCTTATGTGGTGCATCATGGTGCCTTGGGTGGCTATGGTACCTTGTATTTGGAAGATAAGTCTCAACTGCAGGCGGCCAAGGATTATTTGATAAGCTTAGACGGAATTGAAAAAGTGCTTACCAATGCCGAGGCGGTAGAGGAATATGAATTGCCGTCCGATAGGATTGGGGATCTAGTGGTTTTGGCAGATTCTTCTACCACCATAGGTAGAACGCCGGACTGGCATGAGCTGGATAAGGTTAAGGAAGGATTGCGCTCACATGGCGGGGAACATTGTCAGGAAGTGCCCATGATATTCAACAAGAAACTGAATGCAGAATACAGTGAAAAGTTGGCCTCTGGAAATTGTAGGAACTTTGATTTGTTCCATTTCCTAAGTAATGGATTTTCTAACTAACCCCCTTTAAATAAAAATTATGATCGAATTTGGAAGTATAATTAATGGAAAACAGATAAAGAGTGGGGAATGGATCAATATATACAATCCTTACACCAAAAAACAGGTTGGCAGGGTAGCGTCCATTGATACCAAAACCTTGGACAAGGTTTTGGTAGACACCAAGAACACCAAGATTAACCTAACCAGGTACCAGCGTTATGAAATATTGAACAAAATTGCGAGTGCATTGGAGGAAAGGGTAGATGAGGTGAGCCATATGATCACCGATGAGACCGGTCTCTGTTTAAAAGATAGTAGATATGAGGCCAGTAGGGTTTCGGATGTCCTCCGATTCTCGGCCATGAAGGCCTTGGATGATGATTCCCAGGTGTTCCCATGTGACGTGTCAAAAAATGGTAAACCAAGAAGAATCTATACTACCAGGGTGCCTTTGGGCCTAATTAGCTGCATCACACCTTTTAATCACCCTATGAACCAGGTGGTTCACAAAATTGCCCCGGCAATAGCAACCAATAACACCGTGGTTTTAAAGCCTTCCGAAAAAACACCCTTGTCCGCCTACTATTTTGCCCAGTTGGCCTTGGACTGCGGTCTGCCACCAAATATGTTGAATGTTGTCAATGGTGCCGATGTGCAAGCAACGGCAGAAATGATGACCATACATCCAGAAATTACTATGGTGTCCTTTACAGGGGGTAGTAAAATAGGAAAGATCATCGCCTCAAAGGCGGGCTATAAAAAACTGGTTTTGGAACTTGGGGGTAGCTCTGCCCTATTAATTTTGGACGATGCCGATATAGATGAGGCTGTAGAAGTGACCATGGCCGGGACTTTTAAAAATTCTGCCCAGCGCTGCACCGCCATTAGACGGATTTTGGTTCATGAAAGTATTGCGGATACCTATGCTGCCAAACTTGCCGATAGGGTAAAAGCCTTGAAATACGGTGACCCGTACAATGCGGATAATGATATGGGAACCGTAATAAGCGAAGATTCGGCCAAGGAAATGGAATCCAGGGTGCAGGACGCAATAGACAATGGTGCTGTGCTCTTGGCCGGTCATAAAAGGGATGGGGCCCTCTACGCCCCAACGGTTTTGGACCATGTACAAAATGCCCACGAAGTGGTGGCCAAGGAAACTTTTGGCCCTGTGGCCCCTATCATTAGGTTTAAGAGCTTGGATGAGGCCATAGATATTGCCAATGACACCCCATATGGATTATCCGGAGGGGTGGTAAGCAATCACTGGCCATCTATACAGCGAGTTATTACAGAGCTGGATACCGGTACGGTCAATGTAAATGAAGCACCCAGCTACCGATTGGAATGGACGCCATTTGGCGGGGTAAAAGACTCCGGATTGGGTTATAAGGAAGGAGTAATAGAGACCATGAAGGGCTATACCTATGTAAAGACCTATTCCCTGCCTTGGGATATCGCCTAATTGAAAAGAATTGAAGAATAGAAAAAAATAGCAAATGCAAATAAAAAGAAATGTGTTGCTGAACCCAGGTCCGGCAACCACAACAGATTCCGTAAAATTGGCGCAAGTAGTTACCGACATTTGTCCAAGGGAAAAAGAGTTTGGCGACCTGATGGAATTCTGCGCCATGGAAATTACCAAATTTGTCGGAGATCCAAAAGAATATACTACCGTAATGTTCGGGGGTTCGGGTACGGCAACTGTGGAAGCAATTCTAAGTTCTGTAGTGCCGGAGAACGGCCGTATCCTGATTATTGATAACGGTGCCTATGGAAAGCGTATGTGCCAAATCACTGCCGTCTATAAACTGGATACCGTGGTATTTGAATCTTCATCCATAGCTCCAATAGACCTGAAAGCCTTGGAAGAGGTAATAAAGGCTGAGGAGGGACTTACCCATTTGGCCATGATACACCATGAAACAACAACGGGCCTATTGAACGATATTACAGCGGTGGGCAAGCTGTGTGATACCTATGGCATTAGCTTTATAGTAGACTCCATGAGTGGTTTTGCTGCTATTCCGGTAGATATGGAAGCCATGAATATTGATTATTTGGCAGCCAGTTCCAATAAGAATATTCAAGGCATGGCCGGAATTGGTTTTGCCATTTGTAACAAAAAAGCATTGCTGTCAACAGCATCCATACCCATGCGCAATCTCTATTTAAATCTCTATGCGCAATATGCCTATTTTGAAAAAACACACCAAACCAGATTTACCCCTCCGGTACAGACTTTTTATGCGCTTAAACAGGCCATCATTGAGACCAAGGAAGAAACTGTGGAAAAGCGCTATGCCC
>CAXAVP010000326.1:0-4268 GCA_963972175.1 uncultured Arenibacter sp. | reverse complement strand
GTATATTCCCCACTCTCATCGGCAATTGGATTTAGTGATAAATTCACCCAAAATTCTTCACCATTTTTTCTGTAATTGAGGGTCGTAATTTCACAGGGCTCCCATCGATTCATGGCATCCCTTAATCTTGTTAGTTCATATTTATCTGACTTTGGACCATGTAGAATATTAGGTGTTTTTTGTAATAGTTCTTCCGACGAGTATCCGGTCATTGAGCAGAAAGCGTCATTTACATATAAAATTCGAAGCCCCAAGACATCAGCAGGTACCGCTTCGGTAACCATTACGGCTTCTTTTGTGTTGGTTACTACAGACTCTAGTAATCGCTGTTTATGCTCCTCTTTTCTTTGAGCTGTAATATCTTGAATGGTACCCTCGTATAGTATTGGGGAACCTTCATCATCAATATTAAGCTGCCCCGTTAGATGTATCCATTTTGTAAGATTGTCCTTTAATAATATTCTAAATACAAGGTCGAAGTTTCTCTTGTTGGTGATCTTATTATTGTGGGTGTCTATAAATAGGTGTTTGTCTTTAGGATGGACTGCGTCGAAAAAGGTATCTATATCAAATGAGGTAGACTCAATATTCTGACCAAAAATATTATAAACTTCTTCAGAACATGATAAGGACAAAGAGTTGGTCTGAAGCTTCCAATAGCCCAGTTTGGCTATAGCGGTTGCCTTTTTTAGTTTACGTTCCGATCGTTTTAATTGAAGCAAGTATTGTTCCCTGTCCGTGACATCGTTGCAGGTAACCAGGATACATTTCTTATCATTTAGAGTGATATGCTGTCCAACGATATCCATTTTTACAAGTTCACCATTTTTCTTCCTATGGATATAAATTCCAGAATTAAGTGTTTTTGACTGTAGCTGAAATTCGTTTATCCCTTTCAATAGCTTTTTTATCTCTTTCTTTGGTCTAAGGTCCAGAGCAGTCATTTTCAAAAATTCTTCCCGTGAGTACCCGTAAAATGATATCATGGCCTCATTAATATCCATAATTTGGTAAGAATCCAAAGCAAGGATATACTTAGGATAAGGACTTGTATTAAAAAGTAAGCGGTGTTTTTCTTCGGACGATTTTATTTTTTTGTTTTTTGTAATCCACTCGGTTATATCCCTAGCATTGAATACAATACCATTGATCATAGGATCTTCCTGTAAATTAACCAAAATTGCTTCAATCCACTTATAGCTGCCCTTTTTATCCAGGATTCTAAATGGTTTGGAAACAAAGGGTTTATTATTTAAAAACTTGGAGAAATGAGATTTAACCATTTCTCTATCAGATTCATGAATAAAATCAAATAAGCTTGTGCCTATCAACTCTTCTGGAGAATATTCAAGGGCCAATGTTAGTATATTGTTTACATAATTGAGGGTTCCATCAATTTCAGTTATAGCCATCCATTTATAACCGGCTTGAATAACCGAAGTCTGTTTTGGGTTAATTAGCTCTATTTGTTCCCAGACTGTTTTTTGGGTTGTTATTTCCTGTATTTCCCCTTCAATTTCATATAATCTACCATTTAAGTCCGCTCTGGTATTGTTTATTTTTACATTTAAAAACAGGATATCACCGGATTTATGTAACATTCTGCATTCTACTTCTTTTTCCAAAAGTTTTCCGGCACTCCAATCTTGAAAAGTATTGTTAATATGATCACGGTCAATAAAGTAAATCAAATTAACCCAGTCCTTGAGTGTATTCAATTGGAGTGAATTAGGTGTATGGCCTAAAATTTTATAAAAAAGATCGTTGGTGTCCACGCAACCCGTAACAGTATTCAGTTTCCAGCTAACAGTGCCGTCAATTTCTGTTTGGTGGCCGATCGTAATATTTGTATTATCAACGAAGGTATTGTTGCTGCGTTCATTTTCCGAGATCAATGTAATTAAAGGGACTGTTTGATTCGCTAATGCCTTAAGGGCATCCAATTGTCTGTCCTGCCATTTTTCATGCCAATCAAAGGATATACATATGACTCCTAATATGTTGTTATTGGCATCCTGTATGGGAATTATGATCAAGGGAGCAGTATCTTCAAAATTGTTAGGCTTATTAGGGCTCAACTTCTTGTTTACTTCGTCAATACTAAGGATTTCATTGGGACAATTGGAAAAATGGCTAAGGATCCGTTGTTCAATTGATGTAATGGTAATATTTGGATTATCACGTAATTTAGTAAGATCTGGCATTTCAAGGATAGCTATATCCGAAGACTTACAATTGGCTATATATCCTGCTAAATTGCATATGTCATTATAATTTTTTCGACTAAGGTTCAATTTAGGAAAAGATGGAAAAAGCTTCGTATGCTGTCTATTCATGATTATATTATTGTACCCATTTGGTGAATATTGGAAGACACAATGGAGACCCTAATAAAGTGTTAGGTCTTTGTTATGTATTGTATCGCCAATTTGGCATAATTAATAGTTAGAAATTGCTATTTAACTCGTAGGGATTACGGATTGGATTTTATTCAATCCTAGATGTTCAAGTATCAGTTGAACAAGGTCAGCCAATAATGCTTAATTTCTTGGAATACCTTAATAAAGTTTTTAACCTCCAAAGGCTTGGAAATATAACAGCACGAATTTTTGTTAAAACTGGGTTTGTCAATATTTCTTTTCGATGTTAAAATTACGACCGGAATGAAAAAATTAGAATAGCTCTTTATCTTGTTAAGAAGGTTTTCTCCATTAATATGGATAAGGTCCTCATTGGCAATTATCAGATTTGGTATTTCCTGTGAATTGGTCTTTAGCGTATTTTCAAGATGAATAAGAGCTTCAAAACCATCATCAAATAGATTGATATTGCATTTACTTCCTTTTTCTTGTAATGATTCTTTAATTAGGATTGCATCGAGCATACAATCCTCAATAAGTAGGATATTTTTTGTATTCATTGGGGGAGGGTTAATATTATATTATAATTTGATACGATAGTTTAACTCCGAATATTGATTTTTATTCTACAAGTTATGAGTTATTTTGATGAAAAGAATAAGTTTTTTCTTACTTGTAGCTAATGAAAGAATAACTAATTGGACTTGCAACAAAAAACTGGACAATTAGTTGAATGGCTAAGCTGCTAGTTCTAGGTTATACATATCTAATTCAAATTTATAATTGGGTTAGTCCTATATTGGTACAATTTATACCATCCATAATTTCATTTATTTGAACGCCGCACTTTGTGTGGGGGTCACAATTATTTAATTTTTAGTGACGAATAATCCGAATGTGTGTCATATAACAATTAAAATGTGTCAATGCTGCGAAATTATGTTATGTTTTCTTGAATTTGTTCTAACACATACCACTTGGTTAGAGGTAATATTGTTTTTAGATAATTCTATATACTCTACTTAGAATGGATAAAGTATTCTAGTAAAATCCGAAAAATTATTAAATACTGATTTTTTAAGTGGGGTTGTGGTAATTGTAACTAAAAATCAATTAAAACCAACCAAGTATGAAAAAACTAAAAAGGTGTAGGTACTTTTTATTAAAAAGGCCCAAAAAACAAAACTCCGGAATTAATCTTATGTTATTCCTATGCGCATTTTCAGCCATCACTGTGCAAGCGAATGTTCCCTATAACACTTTGATCAATGATATAGGTGTTTCTGTTGATTGGCAGGAGAGAGTTGTTAAAGGAACTATATTGGATGAAAACAGCCAACCACTGCCAGGAGCAACGATTGTGGTTGAAGGAACTATTATTGGAACAACTTCGGATTTTGATGGAAACTATAGTATTTCGGTACCTGAATCCGCTTCCCATCTATCTATTTCCTTTATTGGTTATGAAACGCAAACAGTTGCTATTTCGGGAAGAAGTGAGATTGATATTCAACTACAGATTACTGCGAGTGCACTGGACGAAGTTGTTGTAACGGCCTTGGGTATTGAGAGATCAAAAAGATCATTGGCATATTCAGTTTCAAAAGTAGGAGGTGATGAACTAACCGAAGCTAGGGAAACTAATATTGCTAACAGTTTAGCGGGTAAGGTAGCTGGTGTTAATGTTTCAAGAACGGCATCAGGACCAGCAGGAACATCAAGGGTCTTGATTCGCGGAAATTCTTCTTTAACAGGGAACAATCAACCTCTATATGTGATAGATGGTATCCCTATTGACAATAGTAATAGAGGCTCTGCAGGTGAGTGGGGCGGTCAGGATGGAGGTGATGGAATAGGAAATATCAATCCGGATGATATTTCCTATTCCATCACCTCCATCCTGACCGC
>CAXAVP010000325.1:0-4333 GCA_963972175.1 uncultured Arenibacter sp. | reverse complement strand
TTCCAATCAAAAACTGTTTCAACTCCGGAATAAAGTCCGAAAGCCTTTTATAAAACTCACTAAAATTATTTTCCTCCTTATGCTTCTGTAGTGATTTGGCCGACATCTCTTTGCTGTTTAAAGGTTATAGTAACCTATTTACACCCCTTTTAAAATCCACTGTCAATAAAGCTAAAATGAAATTATGAAAATACATATGACATGTATCAGTATTACCGGAAAGATTTGGTTTGACTATTCCGTTTTCCTCTTATAAGGTGGCCTTTACATAGGATAGTTGATGGTTCCCCTCCCTGAAACTCAATAATGGAATCTCTGTTTTGGCCTCCATTCTTTTTACCATGTCCCGGTGTAACCATTGATCTGCCCAGCCTCCTTTGTCCCGTTCCAACATCACCACAAGGTTTGCACTTAAATCCCCAATAGTATGTTGCAGCGACTCAAAAATCTTGTCCGAAAAGATAAGTTTAAATGATATGTTGGGGTAAGATACTTTCTTTTGTATCCGTTCTTTAAACAGTTTCATGCGCTTGTCCCCCACATGCTCCATATCGCTGGAGATATGCACCACTATAATGGAGGCACCGAACGGCTCTGCCATTTCAGCCAGTCTCCGAATTGCATAGATATCCCCGTCTTCAAAATCACTGGCATAGACAATGGTTTGAAGCGGGTCATACCCTATTTCAGAAGGGATTGCCAAAACAGGGCATGGAGCCTTTTTTATAAGTAATTTGGTAGTGCTTCCCACTATAAAATCCCTTAGGGGATTATCACCAGTTATTCCTACCGCAATAAAATAGGCATGCCAATCCATTGCCTTGGCAATTATCCCTTTTACAACCGATTTACCATTGACTGGCTCTAAGAGCATATTCATTGATTTCCACTGGGGCCCCAAATGTTCTGAACAGAAATTTTCCAATTGCTCGTAATAATGCTCAAAAGCCTTTTGCTCTGACATGGGAGCTAGTTCATCCCGCCCTTCCAAACCCAACAGCTCCGGGTGTTGAAACACATAGGTTACTACCAAACGGGCTTCCATTGTCTTGCTTATTTGATAGGCATACAGCAATGCAGGGATGGCGTTGGGAGAACAGTCTGTAGCATAAAGAAGTGTTTTCATTGTATTTTTTTCTATTTATCTTTGAAATGGGATCATTAGGCCCACACAATCTGTTGGCGTTTAACCATACCCTATCATAGCCTACCAACAAGTAGGGGCACCTGGGCATTGCAACCCGAGTATATATCTACTGCCGGCTAAGCTGTCTAGGCACATACATGACACCGCTACAATCCACTTTAGCAGCAAGAATCGGTATCATAACAGCAATTCCTAAAGAACTGCGTAGCCTATTTTACATCATGGCCATAACCTGAGTTAAAAAATATCGTGGCCATCCCGGGGTAGTTACCGGAGCTCAACTGGCAAGTATCAATGCAAAAATGTATGTAAGAAAGAGCATAAAGGCCCAAAGTAATTTTCTGGTTTCCATTGGTTTCGATGTTTATTATCGAAAATTAAAGCAATAGCCCGAAACCTAAAATGATATAGGTCATTCTTACTGTGGGGATATTGGAATAACTTTATAATATGGTGTGCATACAGCATACTATATTTTTATAGAGGTAGAAATGAAGGATCAATCGGATAAGGAAACTACAAATGACCCCAAGCAGGATGGGAACCCCAAGCCCCCGTATGGCGGTTATGGTATAAGCTGGTTTTATATTATGCTGTTTACTTTTATGGGCGTATTCTACCTCATGAACAATGCCTCCAATTTTATTAGGGAAATAAGTTGGTCAGAATTTGAGGAAAACATGCTCTCCCAGCAGGATGTTGAAAAAATTGTTGTCGTTAACAAAGAGATAGCGGAAATCTATATTAAACAAGATCGACTCAGCGACCCTAAGTACAGGGAAGGCCCCAGTAGTACCCTTAGCGGTACCGGCCCCCATTTTAGAATGACTATTGGATCTGTGGATAGTTTTGAGAACAAGCTACAGCAGGCCCAGCAAGATATACTTACAGAGGAGATGGTTGATATACAGTACCAAAACCGTACCAGCTGGATCAATGTCTTAGGTTGGATCCTACCTTTTGGACTAATTATCCTATTTTGGATGTTTATGCTCAAAAGAATGGGAGGGGGAAGTTCTAGTGGCGGTTCCCTGTTCAATTTTGGAAAATCTACTGCCAAGCTTATGGAGAAAGGCACTACTATTACTGTCACCTTCAAGGATATTGCTGGACTAAAAGAAGCAAAGACCGAGGTCATGGAAGTTGTGGACTTCCTAAAAAACCCAGAAAGATACACGGCACTTGGAGCCAAAATTCCAAAGGGGGTTATGTTGGCAGGGCCACCGGGAACCGGAAAGACCCTAATGGCCAGAGCCGTGGCCGGGGAGGCCCAAGTACCTTTTTTCTCCATGTCCGGATCAGAATTTGTAGAGATGTTTGTAGGCGTGGGCGCCTCACGGGTACGTGATCTTTTTAAACGGGCCAAGGAAAAAGCACCTAGCATTATTTTTATTGATGAAATAGATGCCGTGGGCCGGTCTCGTGGAAAAGTAAATGCCTTTCAAGCCAATGACGAAAGGGAAAGCACCCTTAACCAATTGCTGACGGAATTGGACGGCTTTGGTCCCAATACCGGTGTTATAGTTTTGGCTGCCACCAATAGACCCGATGTATTGGACAAGGCCTTATTACGTCCTGGCCGCTTTGACCGCCATATTTATTTGGAACTACCTACCCAAGAAGAGCGCATTGCCATTTTTAAGGTACATATGCGGCCCTTAAAATTGGCCAAAACCGTGAATGTTGAAAACCTGGCCAAAATGAGCCCAGGTTTCTCCGGTGCGGATATTGCCAACCTATGTAACGAAGCGGCACTTATTGCGGCACGTAAGAAAAAGACACAGGTAGGACATGTAGATTTTATGCAGGCCAGGGATCGGGTTATTGGGGGTATAGAAAGAAAAAGCAAGATCATCTCCCCAAAGGAAAAGAATATTGTAGCACACCACGAAGCCGGTCATGCCGTTGTAAGTTGGCACCTTGAAAATGTAGACTCCTTGGTAAAGGTCTCTATCATTCCCAGAGGCAAATCCCTAGGTTCTGCCTGGTACCTGCCAGAGGAAAGACAAATAGTGACCAAATCCCAATTTATGGACCAAATATGTGCTGCCCTGGGAGGGCGCGCGGCCGAGGAAATTATTTTCAACGAAGCCTCATCAGGAGCCTTGGGCGATTTGGAAAAGGTTACAAAACAAGCCTATACCATGGTGGCCTATTACGGGCTGGACAATGAAATAGGACCCATTAGCTATTATGACTCCACAGGGCAAAATGACCGACTTATAGGAAAACCCTATAGCGAAGATATGGCAAGGAAAATTGATAAGGAAGTACAGGCCTTGGTGACCGTGGCCTATGAGAAAACCAAAAACATTTTACTGGATCACAAGGACCAATTGGAAAACCTAGCTCAACTACTATTGCAAAAAGAGGTGGTAGACCTAGAAGATCTAGAAAGTATACTGGGCAAAAGAGGGTTGGCACTACTGGACAAGAGTTCGGAAAAGTAGCATAAAGAGCTCCCTCTTAAAAATGCCAGTGTTACTACCTATAGGTTTCCTAAACTGTAATACCTGTAAACTCCTTCTTGCATGGTTATTATCCGCTCAAATTTTTTACAGTTGCAATCAATCTGTAAGCCTCGTTGCAATAGATTTTCAAATTGGCTTAGGGTAGGTGATACATGGGTCCTACTAAGTATGCGGTCGTTTTCCCATTGCGGTCGTATAAGAACAATGGAATCCAATTTTAATAGCGACTTGGCCTTTTCTGCCTTGGCTATGTTAAGCAAACCATTTTTTTTTATGCTTAGGATTCCTACCTCCCAAGAATCGACCTTTAGTTTTGTATTTAAAAGCAGGTGACCTTTATAGGTCCTAAGCAGATTTAGGGAATCATCAATTGTAAACAAGGTATCCATTAGGACCACCCGGCATAGAATGTCATCCCCGTTTATTCTAACAGGAAAATGATGCGACCTATCCTTGACCATAAGACTGCCATTTGCTATATGAAAATTGGGACAAGTACGAATTTCATCCATGGTCGTTTTTATCAAAAATTCTTTCCTTTTAATTACAGCGCGGTCGTTTATATACACTAGGGCACTATCTAACTGACACCAAAACAAACCTCTGTATTCCATGGGTATAATAACTAGCGATTTGCCATCAACGGGCTGAGGTTCGGCAAATGCCACTGGCGGTTGACAAGAAGAAAATACAACTAAACAGAAAAGGATATATA